>NZ_JAMOKU010000010.1:0-134624 GCF_023656845.1 Parabacteroides sp. Y3-G-102
CTTGAAATGCAAACGACAATCTTCCTCCGAACCGAAATGAGCCGTAAAACTGAATATGTTCATAATCCCTGCTTTTTGAGCGCTAATATACTAAAAATATTAGGTGTGTTTGCGGAGAATCAGTAATTTTTTAATTTATTCTTAATTCTATACATAAAATCCACGATCCGCCTGCTAAAGGGAAAACGAAACGTGTAGAAAAATGCCCCCCGCCACCAGTCAATTCGATACTGCCCAAAATCTCTCCAAGTGATTTTCTTAATGATATACCGGTTGTTGTTATTCATACACCCGACTCGTCTCCCAACCAATGCTTTCAGATAATGAGCCGATGGCGAACCAGCAAATTTCCCTAATACATCCAAGGATCTAAGTAATACAGATTCTATTTGCTTATACAAGTAATTATTCATGAATAAATCCGCATATATCATCATCACCAACTCGTGTTTACGAACGAGCTCCAACGTCTCTGCAGGCACAACCTCTCGAGTAAACATTGGCCGTACCTTTCCTTCCTTCCACATATAGCAGATAGTACGAGCGGTGGGAGCTGCCGAAAAATATTGCTCAAATACATTTCTCAACTCTACTATATACTTCAATCTTTGACTTTTTAGCATCCGCTCTTTATAAAGTAAAGCTTGGTAACTCCCTGCCTCTGTGATATTTTTCCGGTCATCTGCCACCTCTAGATAATATCCAAAAGTCGGTGGATAACCTGCATCTTGTAAAATCGTATTGATCACTTGATGGCAATGGCGGGTACCCCGCACATCAACAATAGCTGTTGAAGCATTCTCGTCGGCCAGCCCTTTCTCTCCAAAATAGGCCAAGATCAATGCTCGTTGCTCATCATGATATGTTTGAAGAATCTTTATTGCCTCCTCGGAATGGAGTAAAACTTCAAAAGCTTCCCTAGCCCGGCCACACTGTCCAACCATAGGCAACGTATCGACCAACCGGTCACACACATCATCGCAAATAAACTCAGATAACACATCACGCAGACTACTTGTCACCGCAATCATCTGATAATATGTTTGAAAAAAACATTCAAGATTATCCGTTGTTACCTCCCGAATTCCCGGGAAATAAAGGGAAGCTCGAGAAACATATAAATAGTCTAGTTCCAATTTAGGAAATTGTTTCGACAACCTCTTTGCTATTACATGGAGGATATAGCCATCCCGCGCCAAAAAAAATATTCTGTTAATCCCTCTTTTACTGGCGTCTGATAAAATACTGAAAACAAAAGGGACATAAAGTGGAGCTATCAAATCTGACGCAAAATCATTCACGACATCGTCTTGTAATGATAGCCGAACAGCCTTAGAAATCGCAGCCATGTGCTGACTGACAAACAAACCGGGAAAAATATCAGGTCGCAATAAACAGCACTCATATACAGAGAATTTATGCTTTATCAATTCCACCCTAATTCCCCACTGCTGAGGCATTTTATAATCACTATGCCTATTATCACCACAATGATACCATCGAGAGAAAGTAAGCTGATTCTCGTCCGCTATCAATTTATAAAGATTTCCCGATCGTTTAGTAACCCCATAGGTAGAAGACACATAGAGCCGATCGCCTTCTTTCCAAAAACCATGTGTCACCAACAAATCTTTCAAGAAAGAAGCAGGAAGGTACATGTCTGAGATATAATAAATATTCTCTCCTCTATCATGTAAATAATTTATCCGTTCCCATATCGAACGAACAGAGCACAATTGTTCTCGCTCTACTTCCATTTCAATCTCCGCTATTGCCTCATTCGATAAAGATGTTAAGCCTTTAAACGAACAATATTGATAGATATCCATCAAAGAGACCTCCTCTTTATCAGACAAGTTCCGAGCAGTTTGTTCTCCCTTCACTCGTATCAAAGCAAAATCGGCAAGCATACTTTCGTCGCAATTCTCTCCTAAAGTACGATAAGCCAACAAGTCGAACACATTTTTTGGAAAACCACATGCTCTAACAAAACATGTATCAAATAAATCAAATGAATAAGTTACTGAATTCATCTTTCAAAAATATAATCGGTCGAGCAAAAAATCCAAATATCACTTTCAAGCTGTAATTATCAAAAGATTTAAATGCAATCTGTATCAAATTATCACCTATCCCTACTAATTCCTAATTAAGACAAAGCAAATAGATTTTACATCATAAAATTGAATTTCAAACAGATATATTCTCAACCGTTACAAATTTTTTGTAATAAAACGCCATACATATAAAATAAATAATTGAGCTTACTACGCAAGTCAGTAATGCTCCATTCATATCCCATAAATACACCAAGAGACTAAATCCAAAAATCTTAAACGTACCACAAACAAAACTAGCATTTTTTATAAATTTACCTTCTCCATGAGATCCTAGATATCTGTTCAACATATCACCAACCCCATGTACACAATATCCTATCGCAAGCCACGAAGCATAAACACCAACTTGAGAATAGCTATCAGAGTATAAGAATTTGACAATAGGATGAATCAAAAGGATAAACGCTATACAACTCAGAATGGTCATTAATAAAGTCATCTTCAATACTTTATCTGGAATCCTAGATTGATGAGCAAACTCTTTAAAATACGTCGTTCCTATAATTGCAGGAAGCATAGACAAAGGACCTGTTACTGTTAATGCTAACGTGTAAAAACCAACATTGGTGTTGTCTTCGTTGAACATTCCCAAAGTAATGCCAGCGATATAGTTTGTTGCCACCATCACCAGCGAGCCATAATATAGCTGGATTCCATAATTTTTATTCTCTTCGTGCAGTTGTACAAATGTTGACCTTAAACCTTTAAAAGAGGGTTTAGTACTAATGATGACAATTACAGCGACAAGCGAATTAATTCCCCATTGTAATAATATCATTTTTGTGGACGTAGCTCCATAGGATGAGTAAATGATAAAACCTAAAGGAACATATAAGAGTACAGGAAGCAATGTGTTTATTGATATGCGCACTATATGATTATCCCCTTGTGCCGTAGTGTTTATATAATCATTAAAAAGAGGATATAGACAAACCGGCAATGAAACAAGAAACAAATATGCTAGCCGTGGATGAGTAATATGAAAGAAATAATTACAACCTGTTGCTATCAAAAGTATAATACTTGCAAAAATAAGGATTATTACCATACATCCTCTTATCTTCTTACTATTTTTCTCCTCACATGACAAAGCCAGTAGCCTACTACCTGACCTAGAATATCCAAATAACAACAATGATGCTATCAAGTTGATAATGTTCTGTACGTATCTCACATCCCCATAATCTATTGGGTCAAGGAATCTTGTATTAATAACAGAAGACAAGACTCCTAGCAATGTGCCTAATAATGTGGATGCATACAAGATAACGACTTGCTTGTTTTGCTTCGAAAGAGTATGATAGCTAAACATTATATCAGCTTTTTAAATCGGTACTTAAAGTATGCGACTTGCCCTACGAAATGTGCCTCTCTCAATCCTTTCCATCATTTTTGTGGGAACACTCGCTACTATACTATCGCCTAGAATATCATGAGTAGTAACTGCATTAGAAGCTACAAGAACAGATCACCGACAATTGGTGCCTGTTGATAGGATAGCATGATGCATCACCGATATTTACATTTTCACTTTCCGTTCCCTATTTCGCTTAATCAACCAATTCAAGCCAAAAGGCAGTAAACACTCAACAAGTTTATCACTAATTGAAAATCAATCACATAACAATTGAGCGGGTTTATTTTTCATGTTTAATTTGATCGTTTGAAGGGCTTTTACCCAGAAATAGACTTTCATAGTCCTTATTCCCTTCCAGTAACTGATGAAAAGCATGCGAGAGATAATCCATTGGAGACAAATTATTCAGTTTAGCCATTTCTATCAGAGTGTAATAAGTCGTAGCGACCATCATGTCGATAGTTGAGTAATTTCCCCCCATCCATTGATCATATAGTTCAACGCAGTGTTCATCATTTCACCTAAATGGATTCTTTTGTCTTTTAGCATCCGGCATGCCCTACCTAGTATCTTGTTTATCTCGGTGACATCTGCATGATTGCGTCTTTCTCTTATTTGTTCATTTGAATTTGGCTCTTACGTGACACCAACATAGACAATCTCTCCACCAAGGAGCGGTCCCCCGGTAGTCTATCACGGATAGGCTGTCCCGATCAACAATCTCTACCGGTACTTGCACCCGGTCTTGTTTATACCAACGTTCAATATGAGAATAAACGATGCCATTCATCTTATTTTTGACAATGACTAATAGCTATTGAGTGCTTACGAATGGCTCTACCTACGGTCTAAGCGGACAGATGTGAAAAACGCTTCCAATCACGATCTCAAAGCAGTGATAAGATAATCAAAATCTGGAAATGTAACTTTTAGCGTTTGCGTATCAAGCTTGGGAAACACCTTGACAAAATCTCTTACTTTGTGGTATTCTTTTCCATTTTCATTATAAATCCGAGACAATAGATCGCTCGGAAATCAAAGCTCCTCGTTTAAGGTTGCAAAAAACGGCCAACAAACAGAGATAGCGCAACGTTCCATCACTTATGTTGGAGACATGAAGGAACGCTCAAGCCCAGTCCCATCAAGCAGCAATTCTAAGTTATTGCCTATTACATTAAAGTCGAATCCTTTCACCATCGGATTGATCGGCACAAACGAACTCATTGCCTATCCCTCAGCTCGTTTAATAAATCATTTAAAATATAATCGTCACTCATCAAATGAAGTCCATACTTGCTATCATGCAACATAGAACAAGTACGCGTATCATAGAAGATGGCAAGCGCACGCTCCGGGGATATTTGCAAACGCTCCGCTAGTCGCATAATAATCCGGGCGACCTTTCTCCAAAGCACTTGCTCTCTCATACCGGCCTCCCTTCTCGTATATCATTAAGCCGCTCGCTATCAACAAAACGTAAATACTTATCGAGCAACGACTGACTCAATATACATATTTGATTATTAGGTGAGGTATATCGCAATTTACCCAATGCTTGATCAACCGTGATGATACAGAACAATCATAACTCACCTCCTCTCTCACCTCCGGATGCGGCGGCTTCCCAGTTTCGCAAGACCTCCACGACATCCTCCGCTACATGCCTCAGACTTTGGGTGTGCATGACATCATAACAATCCAACAGCAGGCGACGCACCAATCCGACCTTTTCCAAACGTCTACGCATTTCCATCGGAGAGATACTCATTTCCTTGGCAGAAGCTTCTATGGCCATCACCGCAAAATGGATCTTATCTCCTATTTCCGCTTGTCGAGTATCCATGAGTCTTATATTTATCCTTCTTTGTGGCAAAGATAATGACATTTACGATTCCTCCACACTGATCCCAATAATAATTCTTCACCTATCGCGGTTGTTCGCTCTCTTTCTGTTCCCGATTACGCCTAATCAGCCCATTCAAGCCTACATGCAATATACTCCAGCAAAAGAGATTCAAGAAAAACAAATAGGTTATATCCACACGCCATGCCAACGAGCTATTAAGCAGGATAAAGAAAGCGGAAATCGCAATGATACAAACCATCACCATCCGCACCCGCATCCCCGTGCGCAACAACTTATGATGAAAATGATTCTTATCCGGCAAGAACGGGTTCTTGTGCTCACGCAGGCGATGCAAGACCACACGGATCACGTCCAACAGCGGAACCAGCACCGTAGAGAAAGCGATCACCATGTACGGGTTGGACAATGTCGGAGAGACCTCGTTCGTCACGCTCATGTGGATGATCAGGAAACTGATCACGTAGCCCAGCGTAAGGCTGCCGGCATCCCCCATGAAAAGCTTATGCCCACGGTTGGCGTTGCCGAACACGTTGTAGCACCAAAAGGGCATAAGGATACCCAGCGTACAGATCGCCAACAAGGCGTAAACATACTGTCCACGAAGAAAGAATATAACGCTCAAGACCGACAAGGCGATACAACACAGACCCGAGGCCAAGCCGTCGATACCATCAATCAAGTTAATGGCATTTGTTATATATACCACGATAAACACCGTGAACGGCACCCCTACCCAAACCGGCACCGAGTAAATACCGAACAAGCCACCAAACGAGTCGAACCAGTTGCCTGACAGTACCAACAGAAACGCAGCGGCGATCTGCACGGCGAACTTATAGCGGTAGCCTACACCGACCAGATCGTCGCAAACACCCACCAGATAAAGTAGCGTCATGCCCACGAACAGGAACAGGTACTCATAAAGCATATTGAATGACAAGCTCGAGGTATCCATATCCCAAAAGTACAGACGAAAACCGATCACCAAGAACATCGACATCAGGATCACCGGAAAAAAGGACAGCCCACCCAGACGAGGAACCGGCATCGTATGCACCTTACGGGCGTCCGGGACATCATAGAGCCGTTTCTTATGGGAAATCACCAAGATCCTCGGGATGATCACCATGCCGAGCGATACGGCAAACAGGAAACCGAATAATAGAAACAAAGATGTTTGCATGATCCTAACGTATAAGATTAATTCTTTCCTTCATCCATCTTCCCCCGCATGTAAGCGATATACCGCTCCACGGCTTCATGGGCCAGTCGGCGGAACCGATCCTCGTCATCCAGATGTTCCCAAAGGAGGTCCAACAGACGGACATAGATGCTGAAATGCATGTCTATACCTTTTTTAAAGCGTTATAGGTACTGCCGCCCATACCTCCGGTTACGCAGACGATGGATTTGGTCAGCTTGGTGACTTTCAGCAGCGTGTCGATGTAATCACCCAGACGGGGAAAGAATTGTTGTCGGTACATATGTGATAATCGTATTAATTTCTCTGAAATCCGTACGTGTGGGGATACGGCAGTCCCGATACCTCCCGCTCGTGCCACGACCGGTAATCTTCCGCGGGGAAAACGGGGACGGTCAATCGCTTATAATCCGGCTCGTCGATCCGCAAGATATGCTTGCGGGCGTACGAACGCAGCGAGCGATCCGTTACGGACACCATCACGACCGGAAACGGATACCCGAACAGGCGCATCGGCGTGGTCTCGCTGTCCGGGAACGCACGACGCAACTGATAGGCCGAACGCTCGAAGGCGACCCAGTAAGGCCCCGTACAATACAAGTGCATGGAGGTATGGTTCGCACGCTCGCGCCCCATGATCTCGCGCAAATGGTCGTTCAGCAACGCCACCAAACGAACGCCGGAAGGAAGGGTAGACATCAAATTTGAATTATGAATTTTGGATTATGATTTAAACTGTCAACTGCCACTTCTCAACTGTCAACTGATTCGTGGCCCAGCCATCTATCATAGTCGCCCAGCCGGCGGATCAAGGATAATTTACTTTTCTTAGGCGAGGGATCGACTTGCCAAGGATCCACTAGCTCGTGTGCCATGCGACGGTAGAGAGCGTTATCCGTACAGCCGTACAAGGTGACCAGCAACAGGGCACGGGATTGCGGTGCTTTCACGACAGGCAATAAGCCGCGCATCGTGTCGTGCAAGCGAACGAAAGCCTCCTCATCGCCCGACAGCTTATAGGTCGGGAGGAGCAATGCGCACAGCTTGCAGCGCATCACGTCTGTCTCCGCACGCAAAGAGGCATATCCCCGCAGTACCTCGCCAGCCAATCGTCGATCCTCCTCACAGACACTGCCGGAAGCATGGTAACGTCCCAAGGCCTCGTGCAGGCCCTCCGACAGGCGGTCGTTGTCCAGATGGGTATAAACGTGCTTGCTCTTCGCGTTCAACTCGATCAACTCGTACTCACCCGCCTTTACCTCGAACAAGGGTACCCACATGCAATCCAGTATGCGTGCCATCACCTCCTTATGACCTCCGCCCGGCTGGATCACCACCTCGGCCTCCATCCCGGTAAAATAACCGGACGTGATGCGTACCCGATCCCCCTTCAACAAGCGGGTACTCTCCGGCACGTATACCGGGAGCTCGTTGGAGTAAGCCTCCGCCACCCAGCGCAAATTCGCCATCTCCTGATCCAAGAGGTGCGGAAAATAGGTCGTACTCCCGGAAGAGACACGGGGAAGGAAATTATACAAGGGGAGTGCCTGCTTCATGCGGAAGATTTCCTCGACCGAAGAACGGATAAACACGTAGTTGAACAGCAAAGGTCGCCTCGTGTTGACCAGCTTGCCACCCACCTTTCGTACCTCCACGTACGAGGGGGCGAAATACTCGAAAAGAGTCTCTCCCCGGCGTTCCCGCCGGGAAAGCTCCACGTCCAAGCCTTTGGAGGGACTGATCCGGTCACGCCGTCCACCCGCGGCGGTAGGAAGCGTGAGCACGTACCAGCGCACGGCTTTCAAGTCATGACGCTTGCCGACCTGTGTCAGGCCCCCCTTCGGACGATCGTTTCTCAAAATATGCGTCGGCATGATTCTCTTTTCCCTAAGATATACGAGGAGTTCCCCTCTGATTAAACGACAATTCAAAGCCCTGCCAAGCGTACCCTATTTACGCCTGACACACAGCACTTTAAGTTTTCAAATATGGCATTTCTGAAAATTACCATACCTAGTGAATATTTAGCTACTCGGGAAGTAGCGTAAAAGGAGGTGAAAATTACCCAGTTGTAGAGACGGAGCGTGCTCCGTCTCCCATCGTCTGACGGTAATTTAAATACCATTTTGAGGAGATGAGACGGGGCACGCCCCGTCTCTACAGGAATACACACAGGTTATGAGGCATGGTGGAATGATACCGGGAACAAGAGGTCATTTCACCCGCATCACCATGTCTATACGTTTAGGATAAAACGGGAAAATCAAAGAATAGAGAGGATCAAACGCCTACAATGAGTAAACAAGCGGATCTATTCGCTTGTTTTTAGTTATTTTTTACTATATTCGCGGCATGAAAGAATACGCTACTTCCCGAGTAGCTAATCTCTTACCCCACCTCGGATACCGGTTTATACACGCTCTCGAAGCAAGCCCGGTTCACCGCCGACAGACGTTCCAAGGAAAAGCTCTTCAAGTAAATTTGCGTGGTCTTGATAGACGTATGCCCCAACAGCTCGCTGATCATCTCGATCGGTACGTCCTGTTCCTTCAAGGTCGTGGCGAAAGAGTGACGGATCGTGTACGAGGTGACCGGCTCACCCACACCACAAGTCTCCGCCAGCGACCTCAAGTCGCGGTTAAAGCGCAGCAAGGCGCCGTTGTATTCCGCATAGGCCGCCTCACCCGTTTTCTTCCCGCTCAGAAACGGGAACAGGTAAGGCGAGTCCTTGTCCGTGCAAACCGCCAACTCATCCAACAAGAGCCGTACATCGGCCGGGATCTCCACCCGGATGAAAGACCCGCTCTTCTGACGGTGGTACGACAAGACCCCGTCCTTGACATTCTCTTTCCGCAAATGGGCGAAATCCACGAACGCCATCCCGCTGAACGAGAACATCAGGCAAAAACACAGCTGGGTTCTCCGCATCTCCGGCTCAACTCTCGGAGTCCCCATCAACGAGCGCAAGCTATCCAGAGGCAACGCCTTCTTCCGCTTGCTCTCCACGCCTGTAAACACCCCCTTGAACAGATTCGGGATATACGAAACCTCGCCAGCCTCCACCGCCAAGTTATAGATATGCCGGATTCGCCGCATATAGGTGGACACCGTATTGCGCATACAGCCCCGCTTCGACAGCCATGCCTGATAAAGCAAGAGCCTCTCTTTGTCTATATAGGCATAAGGGATTTCCTCCATCCCGCAAAAACACTTGAACGAGCGTAAAGCGTCCAGATAACTCTTCGCCGTGGAATAACGCCCCACCTCACGAAGGTGGGCTATATAAGCCAACATACCCCCCACCACGTCTTCTTTTTTCATATAAATCCTCCTTAAATCCTTGTTTATTCTGTTATCTTTTATTTAATCATGTCAACACCATTAACATTGGGACGAACTGTTCGTCCCGCACTTTATTTTATTAATCCGACCTTCACCGCCGTTAATCTAAGAAAAAGAATACATGAAAAATGAATTTAAAATGTCCCTTTTCGCAGCCCCGATCTCACCGGTCAAAGATAGCCTAACGGGACGAGTATCACGACCGGCTACCGTATATCCCAGTCGAGAAGTCACCTTACAGGAGGTGGTCCGACTCATCACCGGCGATCCGGCCCTCGAACGCCTCACCCGGCAGCTCCGCCTCCCGCTTGAGACGGGTGACAAGGAACGATTCAGCGAGCTGAAACGGCAAACGCTACCGTATGTCACGCCTTGCGGGACTTTCTCATACCGGAAAAGCGATCGGCTCCTGGCCCCGAGCGGATTGGTGGTTGTGGATGTAGACGGATTGGACTCTACCGCGGAGGCGGAAGCTCTCCGAAGACAGCTGTTCGACGATGCCTACCTATGCCCCGCCCTCTGCTTCATCAGCCCGAGCGAACGAGGCGTAAAGGCTTTCGTCCCCTATCCGGAACATCCCGGAAACGAGACACCCGCCTATATCTCCGAGCATATCCTAGGCGTAATGAACTACGTGGAATATGTGTATGGCGACGGAGAGACGCGAGGCTCCCAGAAAGTAGACCCGAGCGGCAAAGACATCGTCCGCTCCTGTTTCCTATGTCATGATCCCAACGCACTCTTCAGGATTTGAAATCATAACTCATAAATCATAAATTACATGTCAGACAGTTTATCCCGCTTAGTAGAAGCGGTTCGTTCGGCGGGTGTAGATATCGCCCCCGGATATTGTGAATACGTACGCTTGGCGTTTGCCATCGCCAACGATTGCGGCGAGGCAGGACGAGAAGGTTTCATCGCCCTGTGTTCCCTATCGGTGAAGTTTAACCGGGAGAAGGCCGAACGACTTTTCTCCAACTCCTTGAAAAAGGGAGACCACAGGATACACCTCGGTACGGCCTTCCATTTGGCCGAACTGGCGGGCGTACGCTTGGAGCCTCCAAGCCGCCCCCGCGATACGCACGCAAGTAATGCAAGTAATGCAAATAATGCAGCACCTGTTTCCCACACACGTGCGTGCGATAATAATGTAGAGATCGAGATCGAAGAGCAGGTCGATCCGTTCACCCACCTGCCCTTCTTCCCCGAGGGGCATGAGTGGCCCCGGATGTTGCGGCAGATCATGGCGTTCGGACAGAGCCGGGAGCAACGGGATGTACTCCTTCTGGGCGGGCTCACCACCTTGGGCGCCTCGCTCGCCCAGACGCTGCGGTTCCTATATGGAGGCAAATGGTTCTTCTCCAGTTTGCAAACCTTCGTCGTCGCTCCCCCCGCCTCCGGAAAAGGCGTGCTCGCATGGACGCGAATGCTCGTGCAACCGATCCACGACGAGATCCGGGCGACCGTGGCGGAGGAGATGAAAAGGTATAAGAAAGAGATGACCTCCTTCAATTCCTTGGGACGGGAAAAGGCGAAAGCCGAGGAGCCAGAAATGCCTCTCAACCGTATGTTTATATTCTCCGGCAACAACACCGGTACCGGTATCTTGCAGAATATCATCGACTCAGGCGGCGTGGGGATCATCTGCGAGACCGAGGCGGACATGGTCAGCAACTCCATCGCCTCGGATTATGGCCATTGGAGCGAGGTGATCCGCTGCTCGTTCGATCACGACCCGCTCAGTTACAACCGGCGGACAGACCGGGAGTATCGGGAGCTGCGGCACTCACACCTGTCGGTATTGATAAGCGGAACGCCCGGGCAGGTGAAGCCGCTGATCCCTTCCAGCGAGAACGGATTGTTCTCCCGGCAAATGTTCTATTATATGCCCCGTGTACTTCACTGGATCAACCAGTTCAGTCTACAGCGGACCGACACGTCGCTGGAGTTCCAGAAATTGGGCAAGGACTGGATCGCTCACTTGAGAGAGATCCAGAAACTGGGGGTGATCTCGCTTCGCTTGACCGACGCGCAAATCGTCTCCTTCAACGAGGTGTTCCAAACCTTGTTCGAGCGCTCCCGGAAGGGCACCGGCAACGAGATGAACAGCTCCGTCGTACGGATGGCCATCAATATCGGACGTATCCTGTCGATCGTCGCCCTATTGCGAATAACAGGGGAATGCGAGGAGGCGGGAGACTTCGCCGCCAGCCTGCGCAAGTCGCCCCGGCTCACGCCAGACCCGCAGACCTGCTCCGACAACATCAAGGACGGGATCATCACCCGCTGGGATCTCTCCATCCAAGAGGATGATTTCCAAGCGGTCCTTTCCTTGGCCGAGCCTATGTACCTACACGCCGTACACATACTCTCGTTCCTTCCCGCCAACGAGGTGAAGAACCGGGGCATGGCCGACCAAGAACGTCTCTTCATCACCTTGGATACGGGTTTCACCTATCAATCCCTCTTGGAAGAAGCCGAGAAGCTGAAGATACCCAAAAACACCGCATGCAGTTGCTTGCAACGTTGGCAGAAACAGAGAATCGTCCGAAAGGGAGAAAAACGAGGGGATTATAAGAAAACATAATCCCTCTTCCTCCTCTTCTTTTAAGTATGTACGCACGTGTGTGGGAAAACAGGTACTGCATTACTTGCATTATTTGCATTACTCGCATAAGTCGCACGCCCCACACGTACACCGGCATCGCCTCACGCCTACGCCCGTACAGGGCCACGCCGATATACGTGTGGGCTAACGTCAATATACGCATGAAGCGATGCCGATATACGCATGCGAAAGCGAACATGGAAGACCCTCGTTCAAGGACGGCCCAAATAGCGAAAGATCAGTTCCACTTGCAGGGAGGTGAAAATCCGCTGCCGGTTTTGGTAACCTGTCTCGTCCAGCTCATCGCTGAGCTTCTGATGATGTCGGACCCATCCCGCCAAGCGGTTGAGAGCGGAACTCGGACTGATATCGGGAGCATAGGCCATGGCCAACTCCCGTTTGCTATAAGGGCGCACCGGCCACCCTTCCTGATATTCGTTATTTGTCTGCATAAAATAGGTGTTTTTCAATTCATTTACAGGAATAAAGATACTGAAAAAGTACGAATCCGGCAACGATCCGATCCACTAATATTCATCTTTTATCACCTTATATACCCCGATTTCACACCGCCTCTACGAGACTCATTCCGGAGGAAACCGGAAGTCGTACATTCGTAATCGAAAACAGATCGATCCCATTTTCAATTATCAATTTTTAATTATTAAAACTATGGCATTAAATTACAGTGTGGCCCTTCGGCCCAACCCTTTGAAGAAAGACGAGCCGGCGAAAGCGTACGCCACGGCACAGGTCAATGGAGAGCTGTCGCTCAAGCAACTGAGTCGCCGGGTATCCATGCAAACCACCGTCAGCCGTGCGGACGTGGTAGCGGTATTGATCTCCACCGTCGAGAACCTGCTCGATGCCCTCCAAGAGGGAAAGCAGGTGGATTTCGGCGATTTAGGCAAATTCCGTCTACAGATACTCAACGAGGGGGCGGAGAGTCTTGAGAAATTCACATCTACAAACATCACCGGTGTCAACATCCAGTATATACCGGGTGAGGACCTGAAGAACATCTTCGCCGGACTGGAGTTCCAGCCGGTGGCCAGTCGCAAGGCTCAGCAAGCCGTGCTTCGTGCGGAGAAGGCTGGGGAGACCTCTGTCGATATCAGCAAGAAGCCCGCTTCCGGAGGGGACGACTCGGAATCGCCTGACGAGATCTAGCGTGTCACTTTTGGCTTGCACCCAATCGGTATGTCACTTTTGGCTTGACCCAAAAGTAACCAAAAGGTCAAGGCTGACGCTGACGGGCTACTTCGAGACCTGCGCTCGCTGTCGCATCCCAACTCGCTTCGCTCAAACAGGGACGCTCCTGTCGCTCACTTCGGCCGCCTCGCTTCACGCCCGTCCGCTGAGGCCGTCCAAAGGAAAGCGTCGCTTTCCTCTTATATCAGCCGGGATATCATTATTCATTGTTCACTATTAATTATTAATTATCATGAAGAAGTCTGTTTGGAGTACCATTCTCAAAGTGATCATCGCCGTTGCTACCGCCATCGCAGGGGCCTTCGGCCTGCAAGCTTGCCAATTGTTTTAGCAAGCCTCCCCCACCCGTTCCCACTCCCTAAAGAAGACAACCTCCCCAAAAGAGGACACCCTCTACCAGAAGGACAGTCTTTCTCAAGGGGCCGGCCTCTCCTCAAAGAGCCGGGAACGGCTCTCCATCCGGCCTTAGCGGGCGGGCGTAAAGCGAGGCGGCCGAAGTGAGCGACAGGAGCGTCCCTGTTTGAGCGAAGCGAGTTGGGATGCGACAGCGAGCGAAGGCCGACGAGTAGCCCGTCAGCGTCAGCCTTGAACTTTTGGTTACTTTTCTTTCAAGAGAAAAGTAACACACAAACTAAAAAAAGAATAAAAATGAAACAATATTGCTTTTACCAGAATTACAGGGAGGTTCGCCTCCTTGTAATTCATTGCAGCGCAACACGCTACGACCGGGATTTTCCCGTGGAAGCGCTTCGAAGCGCACATAAGGATCGTGGGTTCGCCGACATCGGCTATCATTACTATATCACCCGGGATGGTGAGCTGCACCGCTGCCGGCCGGAGAACCAGATCGGGGCACACGCCTCGGGCTGGAACGATCACAGTCTGGGTATTTGCTACGAGGGCGGATTGGATGAGCGAGGACTTCCCGCGGATACCCGGACGTATGCCCAGCGGTGTACCTTGATGGACCTGTTACGGCAATTACGAAGGGATTACCCGTCGGCACGTATCTTAGGACATTATCAACTCAGCACCAACATTCGCAAGGCTTGCCCCTGCTTCGACGCAGAGAAAGAATATGCGGAATTGTATTAGGCTTCGTGATATTTGAATAGGCAACAGATTTTTTCGTATGTTTGCGGACAATATAGAAAATAAACAAAAAGATACGACATGAACTACTACGAACTTAGTTTCACATACACCTCCCCTATCGAGAAAGAGATTATCAATGACGTGCTGGCCGCCGAGTTGGGGGAAATCGGTTTTGAGAGCTTTACGGAAAGCGAGAAGGGTTTGCTGGGATATATATCCGAGGCTTTATACGACAAAAAGACATTGGATGATAAACTGGTCGACTTTCCGCTAGAGAATACCCGGATCGATTACACCTCCAAATGGGTAGAAAGCAAGGACTGGAATGAGGAATGGGAGAAGAATTATTTCAAACCCATCCGGATCGGAAGCGAATGCATCATCCGTGCCTCCTTCCACGAGGCGGAGCCCGGCTATACATATAATATAATAATAGACCCGAAAATGGCTTTCGGCACCGGCAATCACGAAACGACTTATTTGATGATAAGCGAGATGCTGAAACTAGACCTAGAAGGCAAGGAGCTACTGGATATGGGATGCGGCACAGCCGTGCTGGCCATCTTGGCCCGGCTGAAAGGGGCGAAACGGGTAGCGGCCATCGACATCGACGAATGGGCTTATAACAACGCCCTAGAGAATATCCGCCTGAATCATACCGAAGACATACAAGTTGCCTTGGGCGGCGCCGAGAAAATCAAGGAATTCGGACTATTCGACATCGTCTTTGCCAATATCAACCGGAACATCCTCCTGAATGACATTTGTCAATATACAAACAGTATGAAACAGGGAAGCATCCTATTTATGAGCGGCTTTTATGTAGAAGATATCCCGGCGATAGAAGCTGAATGTCAGAAAAACGGGCTGAAATTGGATTCTTATAACGAAAGAAATAACTGGGTTGCCGTGAAGGTCTTAAAAGGATAACTTTTTTTAACAACAAAAGTTAAGACAAGGATAAACCTTAATCCAAATAAATACGTTATCTTAGTGGAAACTTCTAAAAAGAAAAAGTTATGAAAAGCGTAGATTCAAAATTATTACTTGGCCTTGTAGTAGGCGCGGCTGTTGGTGCCGCTGTAGGTTATTTGGCAGCGACAGATAAGAGAGAACAATTACTGGAAGAATTGAACGGTGTTGTCGGAAAAGTAAAAGAAGGTTTTAACTCCGCTCTTGCCAAATATAAAGAAGGAAAGCAAGAAGTAGTACAGGCAACAGAAGAAATCGTAGCTGAATAAGCTTTGTATGGAGAAAGATTCAGGAACAGTCTTCCGTGAGCTGAAAGAAGATGTATCGGCTTATGTGGAGTTAAAACTTGAGCTCCTAAAGTTGAGTACATATGAGAGAACGGGTAAAGTCATAGCCGTTCTCTCATATGGCTTGATATTATTGTTTTTGGCATTCTTCGCCATCTTGTTCATATTCTTGGCCTTGGGCTTCTTCCTAGGGGATTGGCTCGGCTCCTCCGGGTTCGGATTCGGTATCGTGGCGGTCTTGTACCTGCTACTTATCGGCATTATAATAATGAATAGGGACAGGATCAGCACAAAAGTATTAAATGAGGTAATAGCCGCCATGACGGCGAATGACGATAAAAATAATGCGACAAACGATGAACAACCAGCAAACCCCACTGGAGAAACTGATTTCTGACAAAGAACGCATACAGAGACAATGTAAGCGGCAGGAACAGAAATTGAATGAGGATTTCTCTTATATACAGGAGAACGCCGGAAGTTTGTTGTTATCCGGACTATCGTCTCTCCTTTTCCCTAGCAATAAGTCAACGACAAAAACAAACGACAAGAACACAGCTCCCGTAACGGCCGGACAACCCTCCATCGCTTTAGGGATCTCAGACTATTTATCCATAGCGAAAGGTATGATTCCCATCGCTTGGGATCTCGCTCAACCATTTATTATGACGTGGGGAATCAAAAAAGCGAAAAAATGGTTCTCAAATCTCTTATTCAAGAAAAAGAAATAACCTCCAACAATTAATTTATGTTAGAGGGCAGTTTTTTTCTCGCTATATTATAAGGCTCAATACAAAAAACATGACTACATTTGCAGTCGTTAAAGCAAGGATAAAATGAATATCTACTCCTTGCGATGGATAAGAGATAAAAATAAAGACTTATTATTAATAAACCCATAAAAAGTTTTATTACAATGATCAAACTAGGTATTAACGGTTTTGGCCGTATCGGACGTATGGTGTTCCGTGCTGCAGTTGCTAACTTTGGCAACGATATTCAAGTTGTAGGTATCAACGACCTTTTGGATGCTGATTACTTGGCATACATGTTGAAATATGACTCAGTACACGGTCGTTTCGACGGCGAAGTAGCTGTAGAAGACGGCGCTTTGGTTGTAAACGGTAACAAGATCCGTTTAACTGCTGAGATGGATCCTGCTAACTTGAAATGGAACGAGGTTGACGCTGACGTTGTTGTTGAGTCTACTGGTTTCTTCTTGACAGACGAGACAGCTCGCAAGCACATCCAAGCTGGCGCTAAGAAAGTTATCATGTCTGCTCCTTCTAAGGACGCTACTCCTATGTTCGTTTACGGTGTTAACCATACAACTTACGCAGGTCAAGACATTATCTCTAACGCTTCTTGTACTACAAACTGCTTGGCTCCTATCGCTAAGGTTTTGAACGACAAGTTCGGTATCGTTAAAGGTTTGATGACGACAGTTCACGCTGCTACAGCTACTCAGAAGACTGTAGACGGTCCTTCTAAGAAAGACTGGAGAGGTGGTCGTGGTATCCTTGAGAACATCATCCCTTCTTCAACGGGTGCCGCTAAGGCTGTAGGTAAAGTATTACCTGTATTGAACGGCAAATTGACAGGTATGGCTTTCCGTGTACCGACTTCTGATGTTTCTGTTGTTGACTTGACAGTAGTTCTTGAGAAAGAGGCTTCTATGGCTGACATCTGCGCTGCAATGAAGGAAGCTTCTGAAGGCGAATTGAAAGGTGTTCTTGGTTATACTGAAGACGCAGTTGTTTCAACTGACTTCCGTGGCTGTGCTAACACTTCTATCTTCGACGCTAAAGCTGGTATCTCTTTGGATTCTAACTTCGCTAAGATCGTATCTTGGTACGACAACGAGTGGGGTTATTCAAACAAAGTTTGTGAGATGGCTCGCGTTATCGCTGGTAAGTAATTTATTACCACTCTACATAGAAAAGGCTATCCTCTTTGAGGATGGCCTTTTTTTTCGTACGTTTGTATCATGAAATCATATGAACTTATCACGATTCTAGGGCCTACGGCTTCCGGAAAGACGACCTTCGCCGCCGCTCTCGCCGCCCAGTTGGATACGGAGATCATCAGCGCTGATTCCCGGCAGATCTATCGTTCTATGGATATCGGGACGGGTAAGGATTTGGCCGATTACAACGTGAATGGAAAACAAATCCCCTATCACTTGATCGATATCTGCGAGCCCGGCTATAAATATAACGTATTTGAGTATCAGCATGACTTTTTCCGGGTCTATGAGGATATGAAGCGGAGGGGTAAACTCCCGATCTTATGCGGAGGAACCGGGATGTACATAGAGGCCGTATTAAAAGGATATAAGCTATTAGACGTGCCTCAAAATCCTGAGCTAAGGGAATCCTTGAGGAATAAAACCTTGGAGGAGCTGGAAACCATCCTCGCCTCTTATAAGATATTACATAATAAAACGGACGTGGACACCGCCCAGCGGGCTATCCGTGCGATCGAGATCGAGGAGTATTATAAGACTCAGGCACCAGACGTAAATGAATATAATCCGATCAACAGCCTGATCATCGGTATCCACATCGACCGGGAATTACGTAGGGAAAAAATATCCAGACGCTTGCGGACCCGGTTGGACGAAGGAATGGTGGATGAGGTTCGTACGATCTTGGCTACGGGTGTTAAACCGGAGGACCTGATCTATTACGGATTGGAATATAAGTTTCTTACTTTATATATTATCGGGGAACTTTCTTTTGAGGAGATGGTCTCGCAACTCGAGATAGCGATCCATCAATTCGCCAAGAGGCAAATGACTTGGTTCCGGGGCATGGAACGCCGGGGTTGCGAGATTCATTGGATAGACGCCATCCTACCGACCGAAGAAAAAATAGCGACAACAATGCGAATTCTAAATAATCAGCTATGATAACAATAAACGATCTAAATAAAAGCGAGAACTTCTTCTTGATGGCAGGTCCTTGCGTAATCGAGGGGGAAGATATGGCGTTACGTATCGCCGAGAAAATAGTGGGTATCACGGAAAGACTGCATATACCCTATGTATTCAAAGGCTCCTATCGGAAAGCGAATCGCTCCCGTCTGGATTCTTTCACGGGCATCGGGGATGAGAAGGCGTTAAAGATCTTACGGAAGGTGGGCGAGACGTTCAATATTCCCACCGTTACCGACATCCATGAGACAACGGAAGCTGCCATGGCCGCCGAATATGTCGATGTCCTTCAAATCCCGGCTTTCCTATGCCGTCAAACTGACTTATTGGTAGCGGCGGCCGAGACCGGGAAAATCGTCAATATAAAGAAAGGACAGTTCCTTTCGCCGGGTGCCATGCAATTCGCCGTACAAAAGGTAGTGGACGCGGGAAATGATAATGTCATGATCACCGAGCGGGGAACGACATTCGGCTATACCGACCTTGTTGTCGATTTCCGGGGTATCCCGCAAATGCAAACATTCGGTTTCCCAGTCATTATGGATGTAACCCATTCCTTGCAGCAACCGAACCAAACCTCCGGCGTGACCGGTGGATTGCCCGCCCTTATCGAGACGATAGCGAAAGCCGCTATAGCCATAGGCACGGACGGCCTGTTTATAGAGACCCACCCGGAGCCAAGCCAAGCCAAATCCGACGGGGCCAATATGCTCAGACTGGATTTATTAGAAGATCTTTTGACACGTTTGGTACGTCTACGCCAAGCGATCCTATAAAAAATAAGGGGCCCTTACTAAAAAGGCCCCTTTATTTCTTATTTTTACGATCAATAATCTAATTATCCCATCTTGCTGATCTTCTTCAACCGATCTTCATCTATCAACTTAATCTTTCTACCGTCTAAAGCAATGATACGTTCCGCCACAAAGGTGGACAACGTGCGAATAGCATTCGATGTAGTCATATTAGATAGATTTGCCAGATCTTCACGAGCCAAATAGATGCTTAACGTAGCACCGTCTTCTTCCAGCCCGTAACTATCTTTCAGGAATAACAAAGATTCAGCCAATCGCCCACGAATATGTTTTTGCGTAAGGTTAACCGTACGTTCATCCGAGATACCGAGATCAATGGATAATTGTCGGATGAAAAACATAGCCAAATTCGGATTGCTCATTAAAAGGCCCGTAACCACTGTCATAGGAATCATGCAAACCGTAGAAGCCTCGAATGCGGAAGCGTTCGTCAAGTAATCTTCTTGAGCGAAACTAGCCCGGTAACCAAAATACTGCACAGGCTTAATCATTCGGATAATCTGGCTTCTGCCACCTACTCCATCCTTGTAAATCTTCACTTTACCCTTTAACAAGCACATCATGTCCTTTGGTTCGTCGCCCTCGCAATAAATCAACTCATTACGTTTGAAATGCTGGATCGTCGAATTACTACGGAGGATCTCACGTTCCTTATCAGTCAGAACCCTCCACACCTCTGATAAACTGGCCGATAAATCGACCTCTTCTTTTTGCTGTTTAACCACGACTGCTATATAACATACTTATGAAGCACAAATATACGATTTTTCTTTTGAAAAAATAAAAACTTTTGTACGATTAATTACACCATATTGTAACATTTTACTTTCTTTCACGTCTAAACTGAAATTTATTCATTATGTTTGTCTGAAAAGAATGTAAAATCGTTGAAAAAGTTATATTCGATACTTACCTTGATTTTAATCTCTATAAGTATTTTCGCAAAGAGCACTGATACTTATAGTGATAAGATCCTGTCTTTTGGCAAGGGGAATCGAGAAACGAGAGAACGGGCGGACTCGATCATGCACCTTGTTATCGAAAAGGCAACCCAATACCAAAATACGGTATCGAAATATGAGGCTGAGATCTATATCAAAGGACGTACAGAAATTTTAAAACAAAATATGTTAATACGTCTCGCCCACCATATCTTCCCTATCGACCGAAAAAATAAGGATATGCTTTTTGAGATGGTCAGCCAATCTAAATTTAACGCTCCGCAGAACTATCTTCATGATCTAAAGGCGGTCAACGGAAACAGCATACCCAACGGGAAAAAGCAGCAGGAGGCCTTGGCCTTCTTGAATTTGAACGTATACTCCCCCACCGCTTACGATGATGCCATCTTCATGCCGATAGCCAGCAACGCTTTTAAGTTTTATACGTTCAACTTGGAAGGGCTGGAGACTATCAACGGCTTGACGATTTACAAAATCCGTTTCCTGCCGAAGCAATGGAGCCAGAAATTGGTATGCGGGGATTTATATGTCATCGACCAGTCATGGACGATCGACAAGATCGATATGAACGGTCGTTACTCTTTCGCCGAATTCAACCTAGTCATGAGCTACGGACGGGATTTCAGGCGGTTCATCCTACCCGAGAAGGCGGATCTATTCCTCCGATACAGGGTATTGGGAAACGCGGTGGCAACCACCTACCATTCTTCCTTTAAGTATCAGGAAGTGGAATGGGTGGAGGAGGACAACGAAAGCCATAAGTGGAAATCCTTGGACCTGACCAATTATTACAAACTCTCGTCCGATACGGTTCCTATTATCAGGGATTCCACGTATTGGAATATCCATCGTGACAATCCCTTGAGTCCGGATGAAGCCCACTTATACAGTAAAGCCCAAGAGCAGAATATAAGTAAAATCGATACGGCCGATGATCTCCAGAAGTACGTTAAGCTAACGGAGCAGTTGACGAATACGGTCAATATGGATTATAAAACGACCCGTATTAAATATTCCGGCTTTCTAAATCCGTTCCAATTGGGTTATTCCGCCCGTAACGGCATCACTTACAAACAGCGATTCCGTATCAGCAAGACATTCGCCCGCGACAAACAAATTCGTTTCCGTCCGGAGATTGGTTACGTATTCAAGCGCAAGCAGATATTTTTCAAGGTCGGAGGCGATTGGGAATACTCGCCGCAGAAACGGGGAATTTTATCGGTAGAAGTAGGAAACAGTAATGAGAGTTATTCTTCCGAGATCACCCAAAAGATCAATGAGGAATTGAAGGATTCCACCTTCAATTTCGATGATTTAAACCTTGAGTATTTCAAGCATTACTATGCGGAAATAAAAAACTCCATTGAGTTATTCAATGGGTTTCAATTAACAACAGGCATCTCTTACCATCGCCGTATCCCCTCTAAAAAGAAAGTGGCGATTGATCCCGGGGATGATGTAGAGGAAATACTTAGCCAAAATTATAATGACTTTACGCCCACGCTCGGTTTCTCCTATACCCCCCGCCAATATTATCGCATGGACGGATACCGGAAGGAGTATGTCTATTCTTACTATCCCACGATATCAATCGAAATAGCGAGAGGTATCCCCGGAGTCGGGAAAAGCTCAGGAGATTACGGACGTATAGAGGCGGACGTGCATCAAAGCCTTATGCTTGGCCTGTGCAGACGATTGAACTATCATATCAGCGCCGGTCTTTATACACAACAGAAGTCTACCTATTTCGCAGACTTTAGGTATTTCACCCGCAGGAATTTCCCCGATACGTGGGATGATCAGATTGGCGGAGTCTTCAATCTACTGAAAGGCGAGTGGTTCAATGCCTCCGATAAGTATATACAAGCACATTTCATGTATGAAAGCCCTTTTATCTTATTTAAGGTTCTCCGCATCAACTCCACGAAAAAGTTCATGCAAACGGCCTCACGCTATATCCTCTCCGAACGCTTTTATTGGAGCCAGCTATGGACACCGGTCTTGCCTAGCTATACGGAAGTCGGATACGGGATAGGGAACCATATCTTTAATATCGGGATATTCGCCGGATTCGATCGCTGGCATTACCAAAGCATGGGATTCAAGTTTGCCTTCGAGTTATTTCAATGAATGGATAGCGGGCGGGCTACCAATACCCCTTTACAGCTCTTTATCCCCTCGGCGTAATCTCGTAAGGAGGATGCTTGGATGATTACCTTTTTAGCGGAAGAAGAGGCATGGATAAATGTCAGTTGTCCATCCTTCCAATAGGCGATCCCGACATGCGTCACGTCCAGCCCCTTGATAGAAGTAACAAAACAGAGGATATCGCCATTCTTGATTCCGGACGAACATTTCTCGATCTCCTGTTTAGGCACATAATAATGAGGACGTAGGTTTATCTCCATTTCCTTATCGGCCATCCTTCGAACTCTTTCCGGATGGTTCTTCAGTTGCTTATAGCTATCCGGATGCGTAGAGATAAAAGATAAATCCAAAGGTAGGGAGGCACCACCGATCTCCCGCCCCATATCTTTCACGATTCCTTTTCGCTCGTTCTCATAGAACCAGTCGGTCATATAATGCAAACGATCCGTGTAATCATGGATCGTGCCGTCTCTGTACCGGAGCTGCTGTAAATTCTCACAGAAGTTCTCAAAGGTAGGATTTTCTTCCCGTAGAGTGCAAGATAAAGCCAATACGGTCTCCGCGAATGTGGTACAATCCAGTTCCCGCAGATTGACCACCAAGCCCTCCGGCTCCTTTTCCAAGGTAGAGGCGACATAAGGAGTCCCCCGGAAGAAAAGGGCGGTATGGATCATTAGCTCGTCTAAGGGTAACGACTTCTTAGGCTCCATCTGAGTACAATACCGATCAAAAATAGCACGATCCTCATCCGTACAATACAACTTACGGGATGTAAGCTCTTGGGCGTTCACTAAAAACACCATACATACACACATCCAAAAACCGAGCAGTAGCATTCCCCTTCTCATAAGCTAATCCTTTTTCGTTTTCAGTAAATCCTCCAATTTCACCAGCTCGTCACGGAATTGGGCAGCCTCGATGAAATCCAGTTTCTTCGCCGCCTCTGTCATCTGTTTGCGAGTCCGCTCGATCGCCTTCTCAAGCTGCGTACGGTTCATGTATTGCACGACCGGGTCCGCTACCAAGCTTGGTTCCGGCTCTATATAAGCGTAAGGCTCCGCCGTTTGTTGTTTCTCGGCAAGCATGGATACACTGTTTTTCATGACTTGCTTCGGAGTAATGCCATGCGCCTCGTTATAAGCCATCTGTTTCTCCCGCCGGCGATTGGTCTCGTCCATGGTCTGTCGCATACTCGCCGTGATCTTATCGGCATAGAAGATAACCTTTCCGTTCACGTTTCGGGCGGCACGTCCGGCTGTCTGTGTCAAGGATCGGTGGGAACGCAAAAAGCCTTCCTTATCCGCATCCAAGATAGCGACCAACGAGACTTCCGGTAAATCCAGCCCCTCACGTAGCAGGTTGACACCGATCAGCACATCAAACAGGCCATTCCGCAGGTCGTCCATAATCTGTACACGCTCCAAGGTATCTACATCGCTATGTATATAGTTACATCGTACCCCCATGCGGGTCATATAAGTAGTCAGTTCCTCCGCCATACGCTTGGTCAAGGTAGTCACCAAGACCCGCTCGTTTTTCGCCGAGCGTTGCGTGATCTCCTCCATCAAGTCATCGATTTGGTTTAATGAAGGGCGGACATCGATAATCGGGTCCAGCAGGCCTGTCGGACGTATCACCTGCTCCACCACCACTCCCTCGCTCTTTATCAGCTCGTAATCGGCGGGAGTAGCGCTCACATAAATGCCTAGAGGCGTCAACGACTCGAACTCATCGAAGGTAAGCGGACGGTTATCCATCGCCGAGGGCAAACGGAAACCATACTCCACCAAGTTTTTCTTCCGGGCATAATCCCCGCCATACATCGCACGAATCTGCGGGATCGTCACATGGCTCTCGTCTACGACAAGCATGAAGTCTTTCGGGAAATAGTCCAACAAGCAGAAAGGACGATCTCCCGCCGCACGTCCGTCGAAATAGCGGGAATAGTTCTCGATACCCGAGCAATGCCCTAGCTCCCGGATCATTTCCAGATCAAAAGTGACACGCTCATACAGGCGTTTCGCCTCAAAGGGCTTACCGATCTCCTTCAAGAGATTCACCTGCGTACCCAAATCCACATCGATCTGGCCAATCGCCATATTAATACGATCTTGGGTGGTCACGAATAAATTAGTAGGATAAATATTCAACTCATCCTGCTCATCATACTCCTCGCCTGTCAACGGATTGAAAGAGGAGATACGGTCTATCTCATCATCCCAGAACTCGATACGATACGCCATACCGTCGAAAGTCTCGATCGCCGGGAAGATATCCACCGTATCGCCATTCACACGGAAACAGCCGCTTTTGAACTCCAGCTTATTATTCACGTACAGGGCGTCTACAAACCGGCGCAACAACTTATCCCGGTCGATACGCATACCCCGTTCCAGATGCGTCACTTTCTCGGCGAAAGCCGTAGGATCCGCCATACCATACAAGCAGGATACGGATGAGACCACGATCACGTCCTTACGACCCGACAATAAGGAAGCCGTAGCCCTCAAACGCAGCTTATCGATCTCCTCATTGATCGCCAAGTCTTTCTCTATATAGGTATCGGTAGAAGGTAGATAGGCCTCCGGTTGGTAATAATCATAATAAGAGACAAAGTACTCTACCGCATTATTGGGGAAAAACGCTTTAAACTCACTGTACAACTGAGCGGCAAGCGTCTTATTATGACTGAGTATCAAGGTCGGTCTCTGAACTTCCTTTATCACGTTAGCGATCGTAAACGTCTTACCGGAACCGGTAACACCTAAAAGTGTCTGGAAAGGAACGCCGTTCTTGATCCCTTCCGACAATGCCGCAATCGCCTCGGGTTGGTCACCCGTGGGACTGAACGAAGACGATATTTCAAAATTCATTCTTTATCCGATCTGTTGTTTAGGCATTATCAACCATAATATGACGTAAAGCAGTATACCGAATCCGGCGAAA
Organism: Parabacteroides sp. Y3-G-102; assembly: GCF_023656845.1. Lineage (NCBI taxonomy): Bacteria > Pseudomonadati > Bacteroidota > Bacteroidia > Bacteroidales > Tannerellaceae > Parabacteroides > Parabacteroides sp. Y3-G-102. The sequence goes on from NZ_JAMOKU010000010.1 coordinate 25,868, forward strand.
AGAACCATCAATACCCATACGATCCGTACGATCGTCGGATCGATATCCAAGTATTCCGCAAGACCGGCACAAACGCCACCTATCATCTTATCATCCGAACGAGTCAATCTTTTCTTCTCTTCCATTATCCTCTATTTTAACAATTAGACAGTATACACGCAAAGATAATTTTTTCCTTCTAATAAAATAACAACTCCAGTCGATAATTCTTACAATTACGACAATGCCCATTGCAGGCTCTTTATAATGGGCATTATAAAGCACTTACAATGGGCATTCAACACCGCTTACAATTGCGGTTAAGCAGCCTATCGTTCCAGCAACTCTTGCAAATATTTACGAGTTTGGATCACATAATCATGGCGAGTACCATTCAGCTCACATTCAATTGTTATAGCGCCCTTGAATCCTTGTTTTTTCAACTCAGCGATCACAGCGGGGAAATCTACATCGCCCGTAGGGATCGGTACCTCACGGCCCAGCTCATACGGATTGCCAGGATCCGGATACTTGCCATCCTTCGCATGGAACTCCTTAATCAAGTTACCAAACAACTTGACCGCATCCAAGGAGTTCGACTTGCCATACATTAGTAAATTCGCCAAATCACAATTGATAAACAAATTACCCGTACCGATATCCCGGATCGCACGAATTAAAGTGATAGGAGTCTCCTGCCCTGTCTCGAAATAAATCATGACATTACGCTCCTTCGCATAAGTAGCCAAGCCACGCATCACCTCGATGAAATCCTTATACTGCACCGAAGACGGATCCTCTGGAATAAATCCAAAATGCGAGTGCATAGCCGGAATACCTGCCTGCACACAAAAATCGATCATTTTACGGTATACGTCCAACTTCTCGGAACGCTCATCGGTAGGTACCAGGCCGATCGTGGCCGGTCCTTGACGAAAATTCCACGTACTTTTACTTCCCGGCACACCAACCAACGTAGTTACCCGGATCCGATGCTTCTTGGAAGCGGCCTTCACCTGCTCCGCCAATTCCTTCGTAAATCTTTTTTCACTATAATTTAACTCACAAGAACCAAAGCCCTGCTCATGCAGGTCTTTGAAGCTCTTGTCTATATCGCATACATCATATTGGATGACACCGATCGTGATCTGTTCCTGCGCCTTCATGACTGGACCAATCAAGGCCATAGCCACCGCGCACGTCCATATATAATTCCTAATGCTCATATTCCTTATTATTCAATCTAAGAATCAATTAATTATTGTTCCATAGTCGGATTGAACGTACCTCCCCAATTATTATTCTGCTCCAAATTCGGGTTCTCGTCCAAGTAAGTTTTCTTGATCGGGAAGAAATAGAAGCTTTCCTCGATCACGAACTGGCGCTCAGCTGCCTCCGTATAAGGAACTTGATGGATTACGTAGCGGAAATCACCGGTAGTCAACTCATTCTTGGCGATCCGGTCGCGAGCGATGTTCAAGTCCATATCCGAGCCATCCGGGTTGACTGCGATCGCCTCGATACCATGTTTTGTCCAACCGGCCAACATCATCATATTACGCGTACGGCGCAAGTCCCAGAAACGATGTCCCTCATAGCACAACTCGATATGACGCTCATCCAAAATCGCCTGACGGATCTCCTCACGGCTACCCACCTTCAAGCCATACAAACCATCAGCTCCAGCCTCTATACCCGCACGCTTGCGGATCTGTTTCAACAAATCGATAGCTACATCTGAATGCCCGTTCTCATTAGCGGCCTCCGCATAGATGAACATCACTTCGGCAAAGCGCATCAAGATATAATCAATATCGAACGTCATCACCTTGTCTTGTGTCAAGGAAAGATCGGACACTTTGTAATTATACATTCCAGAAAAAATATCATTGTTGGCCGCATTGACACCCGCATTCGGATTGACACCATATTGATCGTCCGCATTGCTCACACCCAAGGCATTATACATACGGTTGTCGGCAGGTCTACCAGCAACCGGCCATTCGCGTCCGTTATACAAACAAGCCCTGTTGAAACGCGGATCGCGATTCTTCCAGAAAGCCTTCAGCAAAGCCTGCTCGTCGCCCACGTAATACTTACCCGTAGGATCGTCGTAACGCTTACCATCCAACATCGGGAAATCCTTTACGAATTCCCAAGTAGGATTATGATAAGGTTTATCACGGCTCACGGAAGCCGGACGCGTCCCATACTCCCAAGTAGCGACACGGTTCGGATTTGAATAAATAACCGGGAAGATTACCTCCGGACCTTTTTCTTGTAACCAAATATCCGCCGGATTCTCAGTCAATGCGATGCCATTCTGCACACAAAAATCATACGCCTCCTTAGCCGCCACGTAAGCCTCTTTCCAGTATGCGTTATCATACATACGTTTCGGATTGAACTGAGGAGAAGCTTTCAGTAACAAGGTCTTTGCTTTCCAAGACTTTGCGAAACACTGGTCTATACGCCCATAATCACTGGAACTACCAGCAATCTTGGCAGGCAACAAGGAAATCGCATGATCCAAATCCTCTATCATAAACTGGAAACATTCCGGCGTAGAGTTACGTTTCACGTACAAATCATCCTTATCTTTATCTTGCGGCACTTTCAAATAAGGTACGCCACCATGATGCAACACCATCCAATAATACATATAGGCACGCATGAAATAGGCTTGTCCCAACATGAAATCCACAGCATCCTTATCCTCTATCACGCTAGACTCCAGTTTAAAGATCGCCTCATTGATATGGCGGATCTTGGTATAGTCCCATTTTTTATAACTATCCCCGGTCTCCGTGATCGTACCCAAATACCAAGGAATACCCGTCACTTGATCCGAATTTTGGTCGGCAGAAACACTCCATCCCTCAAAACACTCCTCATACAGATTGTTCACGTAAGCCTGAGCCAGATTAAGGTCTCCCCAAACCATAGACTCATCGTAGGTCTCTAGGTTGTCGATATCCAACGTGTCACAGCCTGTTGTCATTCCACCTAACAAAAAGGCTGTACTAATTATCGCGTATTTAAATTGAATCATTTTCATATCTTCCTATATTATATTTAGAATGAGAAATTAAGACCAAAAGAGAACGTTCTCATCAAAGGATAAGAATCATAATATTCCTGTTCCGGATCCAAGAACTCGGTCACAGCTGAAATACAGAATAAGTTAGTAGCGTTCGCAAATACCTGAGCATGCGTGATTCCTAACGGACGAAGAATAGCCATAGGCAAATCGTAACCAATATTCAGATTCTTCAAACGCAAATAAGCGCCATTACGCATCCAGTAACTCGTATTACCCGCTCCAGACTCATACCAACTCGTACCCGTGATACGTGGATAAACTCCATCCGGATTAAGTTCCGGATCGTACACTTTATCACTCGTCCAAATCGGGAAATAAGGACGAATCGTACCACCATGTTGATAGAAACCTTTATCTACGCCACCTACGAAGCGATCATATTTTCCGACTCCTTGAAAATGCACATCCAGCGTGATTCCCTTCCACTTGATACTACCGCCAAAACCATAATTGATACGCGGCGTACCATTCTCACTCAACAAATTATACTCATCATTGCTATCAATCCGTCCGTCTGGTCCCTCCGAGTAGCCATCACCTCTCGTATCCTTATACAAGATACCACCCAGATAGGGATCTCGTCCGAATTGCTTGAAACCTTTCGCCTTCAAGGCTTCCACCTCAGCCGGATCCGTCAGCAAGTGATCGGCGATCAGACCCGTCAAGATTCCCTCAGCCTTGCCCAATTTCGACAATGCATGCAGGTTACCCCCTTCTCGATAAGTGGCATCCTCATCCAATACATCCCAACGATCACGTGCGAATCCCAGATTCAAATAGGCGGAGTAAGTAATCTCGCCATTCGCAGCCTTATCCATCCAAGTCAAGGCCAACTCACCGCCTCGCCAAGAACGTTCGGCATAGTTTTCCGGAGCCAAAGCCTGTCCGTACGTGCTTGGGAGTGTCACCGTACGCGGTCCGAGGATATCTACCTCTTTCCGATAAAAGGCATCGAACGTTCCAGACAAACGATTATTGAAGAAACCAAAATCCAAACCACCATTATAAGTAGTAGAGGTTGCCCATGTCAAGGCATAGTTCGGAGTCGCTCCAGCCACAATCGTATTTGCCAAGTTATTACCGAAGATATATTTTTCACCCAGTTTGTACTTTTGCAAATAAGAGAACGCATCCACCTTGTCTACCGGGTTCTTGCTCAAATCCATATCGTTACCCGTCGTACCATAAGAGGCACGGATCTTCAAATTACTCAACCAATCGGACGTCGACTCCATAAACGACTCTTGGCTGATACGCCATGCGGCGGACACTGAGGGGAAAAAGCCCCAACGCTTACCTTCCGGGAAGAGGGTGTTACCATCGTAACGGAAAGAGAACTCGGCGATATACTTCTGATCGAATGTATAGTTGAAACGGCCGATCCAAGAAAGGCGCCCTCCGGTCTTCTCCTTCGCCTCGCCCCAGCGCCGCAAAGCATCGGACGAATAGTTGAACATCTGGTCTAAATTCGTAAGCGGAGACTCACCTTTGGCCGATACCTCCTCGCCACCATTAGATGCCTGCTCGAATACCACCATGGCTGCCACATCATGCTTACCGAACGTATTGGCATAATTCACGAACCAGTTGAATTGCTCGGTCCACAATTGTTTAGTCTTATACTCCAGATTCTCGTAATTCTGCGAGAAGTTGAAGGTATTATATTCATTCAGATTCAATGGAGCCGGCAAGAAACGATTGCCTTGCGGATCCGCTTGCTGGAATTTATAGTTTTTCTGGAAGGTCATAAAGCGCTTCCGGTTGTAATCGTGGCCCAGATAAGAGGCCATCACTTTCGTGCTCAAACCTTTCGTTATGAAATCAAGGTTGATATTAAACGAAACGATACCGTTCAAGTTACGCCGACGTGTCTTCAAATAACGGTTTCCAACCACTTGATCCACGGGATTCCATCCCTGCCAAGAACCATAGTCTTGATAGATCGGATAGTCCGTGATGGTGTTAGCGGGCGTTCCGTCTAAGTAAGAGTAAAACGGCGTTGTCTTCATTGCGTTGAAGGTACAACGGTATAAATCGTACACCGCTTGGTCGTCATCGTCTGAGAAAGGCCAGTAGAAACGCTTATCGTTCGATTGATTCGCATCCAAGTTCACATTCATGGTTATATACTTGGTCAAATCGACAGAAAGGTTCGAACGTAAAGAAAATTTCTTATTCGCCAATGACACATACGATCCCTCCTCGGCCAAGAACGATCCCATCACATAATACTTTACCTTGTCCGTACCACCGTTCACGCTCAAGGAGTGTTTCGTATTCCAGGGATTCTGCCAAATATAATCGTTCACGTTATAGTTGATCTTATTGTCACGGAAATAGGCATACTCCTCCTCGCCATTTGGAAGCGGCGTACCTTGGAAACGAGCTACCGCATTCTGATAGTCCAAATCATCAATCGCATCCCAACGGTCGGCAAACAATTCCTGAGTCGGTTTACTAAACGCATAAGAACCTTGGTAATTAAATATCGGTTTCTGATTTTTCGTTCCTCCCTTGGTCGTTACCAACACGACACCATTTCCTGCAGCGGAACCATAGATTGAGGCGGTAGCCGCATCTTTCAAAAAGCTCATTTGGTCTATTTCATAAGGTTCCAGCAAGTCAAAAGCCTCTTTATCGCGAATCACCCCATCAATAACGAACAAAGGATCACCGAATCCTCCACGCATACGGATCTCGGATTTAGCTCCCATCAAACCAGAGTTACCCGTGATCGTAGCTCCCGGCGCACGTCCGGCCAAAGAGTTTGAAAGGTTTGTACTCGGGATCACTGATAGATCATCTGCTTTCACGTTCGATATAGACCCGGTCATGTTCACTTTTTTCTGCACGCCATAACCTACGACAACGACCTCATCCAACTTCTGTGTATCCTCTTTCAAACGGATTTCCAACGTACTTTTCCCTGCCACAGGAATCTCGCGGTCTAGATATCCGATATAAGAAACCACCAAGATTGCGTTTTCAGGGACATTGATTAACGTAAACCTACCATCCATATCGGTAATCGTTCCGTTTGTCGTCCCTTTTACAAGAATGTTCGCACCAATCACAGGTATACCGGCTTCATCAATAACGGTACCCGTAAATCTTATATCACCCTGATTTACAGAATAATTATGGGGGGGGGGGGGTATTTTGCACACCATACAACGGAGAGAACGCTCCTAACACTAAAAGCACCGTTGCTAAGTAATATTTATTATTCATAAAACTAGATTTAAGTCTCTTTTGCACTTGAATTATACTATAGATTGTTTCGAAAACATCTCATCTAAATGAGATTACCCACACGCTATTCTATCCATCTCTCACCATACCTAAAATTTTAGATTTAATTTATTAAACATCAAGGTTAACTCGCCTCAAAATCTTGTTTGTATTGAGAAGCATTTTTTTCGGCTGCAAATATAAATAAAAACCACAAAAAAACAAACAACACGATCAGGATCAACAATCCGATCCCAATCCGCGGATAGTAATTACACCCACGAACAAATCTGGCAATTAAACAACGAGAAAAAACCGGCTTCACACTTTCAGAAAGAATATAGCAAGGTTCACCAAAGAAAAGGCGAACAAACACAAAAGTGAATACACACACATATTCCTCTATCATCTCAAGCTAAATTACACACAAATTAGTTGTATTTAAATTCAGACTTTGAAGTGAAATTAAGCCTACTCATCCTCTCATTTTTTCAATTCATATAATAATAGGATTATCGTCCGGAGACAGGTCTTGTAATTCCTTGGACTCTAAAAGTACAGGAAAATACTCACACAACATTCCCGCATTGATCTCTTTCAGTAAATACTTCTCATTCCCCCAATGCGGAAAGAAGCGATACCCCTGAATGATCGACATCGGAACAGGAGCAAAGCAATAATACGATGACTAATATACAATATTTCATATCCTATTTTCCATTTTACAAGTTGAACCAATAATTCATCTTAATCATGAACGTATTCGTAGCGGGGAGTCCCCACATACGATCCAGATTACTTCCCCAGCCGGGCGAGTACCAGTTATCCCGGTTGGACATCCGGTGTTCCCATACGAAATAAAGCGTGGAGCCGGGCAAGTATTCCCAGCGGGCTACCAAGTTGGAACGGAACTCGTTGAACCGGAAATCCGGGTTGTTGAAAGCCATCCGCCCCTCTCCCTCACCGAGCGTGTAGACACCATCCGCATACGTCAAATGATCCGGATCGATACGCAGGAAACGGTTCTCAAAGGTATGCGACTTCGTATCCGCCGCTAATTTAAAATCATCGTATTTAGCGATAGAGGTGAACGGGGCGCCATAGAATTGAATGGAAATATCGGGGGTCACGTTCACTTGTAATTTCAGCGTGAGACCATAGGTCTTCTGATCCATGTGGCCCATAACATAAGCAGGGGCAGAGCCACGTGCGCCAAGCGGATGCGTCGTAGCCACATATTGCATCTCATCCGTATTCCATGCGTAATCCAGTTGCCCGGACAAATAGACATGGTTTCCCAAGCGGAAGGTCAGGCTCGGCGAGATCGTATTGAAGCGATTTCCCTCGAAATTATGATCGCCCTCGTATTTGAGCATGAACATCATTCGTTTCGCCTTATCGGTATTGAACTTAGCGGAAGTTAAGAAATAAGAACCGAAGCGAACATCCGGTCCCCCTCGCAGCAAGCGGCTATCCAGCCAATTCCAAGCGAAGGTTTCCTTGACATCCCATTCATACCGGTTCATCGTCATACTTTGCCAACGCAAGGAAGCGTTGTTGCTAAAAGGAGTACCGCCGTAATTCCACATATTCTTTTGGGACAGGGTAAAGGCGTTGTACCGGAATATCTTCCAGATATCGGTCTGCCGATACATGATCTCCGTCTCATTCATCAGATAATCTGTCTCCTTCATATATCCCATATCATTCAAGTCGAAACCGGGTGACGACCAAGTAAAGGTCTCCGAGAAGTTCCATTTGGCGTTTCCTTTCCGTCCCACTTTCACATAACCACCCGTTCCGGTCAGGGAGCGACGGGTAGGATCCACCCCCAGATAATCGGCGGAGGAAGCCCTTTGATAATAATGCGCCACGCTATTCTGCAAGGCCGTGATCGCTCCGGCGCTACCATGCAAGGAACTCAACATTCCCTTTACATCTATATAATAAAGGCGATTCTTGAAATACTGGGTAAAATCAATACCCGCCGTGAAAGCGTTACGCACCATAAAATCTTCCAGATAAGGCTGATCCAAGGCACGGTTTACCGAAGTCACCATACCGCCCAGCAAGGTATTCCCCTTCCAGTTCTTTTGCACACGGGCCACGGTATAGTTTGTCAAAGGCTCCACGACTTCCACATCCTCCACCCCATTACGGGTAACCTTGGAGGAGGAACGTGCCGTCACACTCTCGATCACTCCGATCGTCAAGCCCCGTTTATTCGTACCCGTCAGTTTCAAAGCACCAATAATCGGCACATTCTCTTTCGTCTCGGCATAACTGCCTACGTTGTCTATACCCCGTGGCGTATAAGAGGGAGAGGCGCCGATCCTACGGGTATAAAACATCATATCGCTACCGTTCGCGAAATCCAAGATATGTTTTCCTTCCAAGAAGAAGGGGCGTTTCTCATCGTAAAACGTCTCGTAAGCCGTAAGGTTCATTACGGAGGGGTCCAACTCCACTTGTCCGTAATCCGGATTGATCGTCATATCCAACGTATAATCCGAGAGGGCGAACTTAGCGTCCAAGCCCACGTTTCCTCCCCAGCTATGTCCTTTTTGATAAGGGCTGCCATCTATCCGGGGTTCCTGCCTGTATTTACCCATTACATACGGCAAGAACTCGATGCCGCGAGGCTTGGGAACAGAGTCCATGCCGCTCATGTTACCGAACGAAAAGACATGTCCGTTATTCTTCAAGGGAATCATGCTCCAATTTTGCACCTCGTTATTCCTACGTATGATACGGCGTACGTGCAAGCCCCAAACGCCATCCTCCGATTGCTGGTTATAGCGCAACTGGCTGAACGGGATACGCAGCTCGGCGGTCCAACTGGAATCCGCCCGATCAATATGCGTCCGGCCCTCCCAAACGGCGTTCCAGCTCTTATTGACATCCAACTTGTCGGTAACGATTAAATCGGTCTTATTCCCTCCCAGATTGATATTGAATTCCGGCGCCGCCCGATAATCATGGTAGGTGTCGAAAGCGACGCTGATCAAATCGCCCAGACTATTATCATCCCGGTTCCCGATAAAACGATTCATCTTATCCGGCACGGCGTCCTTACAATACACGCCTATATAGATATATTTATCATCATAGAAAAGTTTCACCCGGGTCGGAGATTGGGTGATCGCCCGCTCATAGGGGATAATCTGTACGAAACGATCCGACCATTCGCCTTGCTTCGTCCAAAAGTCCTCATCCAGCTTACCGTCAATCGTAGGTTTCACTCCCGATACTTTCCGGATATTATAGGTACGCTTATAAGCTTTCTCAAAAGGGACGATCGAATCTTGCTGGGCTTCGCACAACAACGAGATTCCTAAAAACACGAGTAGAGTCAGATATTTCATAATGGTCTAGACTATAAGATAACAATAAGCCTCAAAGATACACACTTCTTTTCAGAAAAGAACACATCTTCCTTAGATTTATCGCAACGAAGCCGAAGGCATACGATATCAAGTACTCACTGCACCCCGTTTTGCAGTATTACCGCGACGCACGTGCAGCGCTACTGCAACCCACGTGCAGTAACACTGCAATGCGGATTGCAGTACAATAACAATAGCGTCACGATAAAACTCAACAACCGCCTCCCAACGCCCGATACAGCAATATCTTCTTCCGGCATAAATCGGTGACGATATCGATATGCTCCAGCTCGCTATCCAGATAACGCTCCTCGGCGGAAAGAACCTCCAAGAAACCGGTATAGCTTAATTGGAACATCTCGCCGGCATTCACCACGGAACGTTGGTGGGCAAGGGATTCTTTCTCTTTCAAGCGGATACGCTCCGTTTGGGTCTGGCTGGCGCAATAGAGATCGAGCACCTCGGTGTAAGCGTTCAAAGCGGTCTCGTGGTATTGGGATAAAGCGATACGCTGGGAAGCCTTCGCCTCGTTCCACATCGAACGGATCTCATTGCGACGGAAGATAGGAGCCGTGATACCCGCCGCCAAGTCGTACACCAAAGAGGCCGGCGAATGAAACCACTTACCCACGTCAAACGCGTTGAAACCGCCACTGGCGCCAAGCACCAACGAGGGATAGAAAGCTGCCTTCGCCGCTATCACATCCGCCTTGGAGGCGATCAGCTCCATCTCGGCGGAGCGTACATCCGGACGCAACGTCAAAAGGTTCGCCGGAATCCCTTCCGACAAGGGAATCGGCAACTTACGCAACTCATCGAATCCCATCCGGCGAATCTCGAAGGGGAAAACACCCAACAGGCAAGCGATCGCCCGCTCCTTCTCACCGATCAACTGATCGTTTTCCAGCAACTTACTCTCGATCGACAGCACACGGGCATAAAACTGATCGACCGCCAACTGCGTCTCCGCCCCTTCCTTCTTCAACTGGCGGGTCAGCTCATGGGAACAACGGGCACTGGCCAGCGCGTTCCGCAACACCTCCTTACGCCGGTCCAAGCCGATCAACTCATAATATTGAATCGCCAAATCGGAGATCAACATCGACTGGGCAAAACGGGTAGCCTCCACGGAAGCCATCCAGCGAGCGGCGGCGGCCTGCTTCTTCCGGGTCAGTTTGCCCCAGATATCCGCTTCCCATTGAAAGCTCAAGCTCAAGCCGAAATCCCGGTAAGGGTCCGGTATATGCTTATCCTTTGGCAAAGAAGGCACGTTCGTCTCGCTATTCCCCACACCATCCATCGTATATTCACCGAAACGGTTCACGGAGGCTCCGATGTTCAAATTCACGTCCGGCAGCAAAAGCCCTTTCGCCCGTTGCAAGGCCGCGCGGCTCATGGCGATGCGCTCCATGCTCTGCCGGAAGGAATGGTTATTGCGTAAAGCCACATCCACATAGCCTCGCAATAAGGTATCTTGGAAAAAGACATCCCACGACAGCGGTTTCACGAACGTAGTGTCGTTCATTCCCATCTCGCCGGATTCCGGAAGCGAGATCCGCTCGTCCATCGATAGCTCGGGAGTCTTACAACCGGCCAAAGCAATCAGAGCCAAGGCGCAGCCTATCATTATATATCTCATCTTATTAATACACATACTCGTCTTCTTTAATTTGCTCTTTCTCTTTTCTCTTTTTAAAATAAGTAGCCAGCGACTCGAAGATCACGTAAAGCCCCGGGATCAAGAAGATACCGACAAACGTACCGATCAACATACCTCCGGCCGCCGCCGTACCGATCGAACGGTTCCCCAAGGCACCGGCTCCCGAGGCGATCGTCAACGGAATCAAGCCACTGATAAAAGCGAAGGAGGTCATCAAGATCGGGCGCAAACGACTGGTAGCCCCTTGAATAGCGGCCCCCATCACGCTGATACCTTCCTTACGGCACTGGTTCGCCACCTCGATAATCAAGATCGCGTTCTTTCCCAGCAAACCAATCAACATCACCAACGCCACCTGCGCATAGATGTTATTCTCCAGACCTACCACGTACAGCAAGAAGAACGAGCCGAACACACCCGCCGGAAGCGACAGGATGACCGGAAGCGGAAGCAATAAGCTCTCGTATTGGGCGGCAAGCAACAGATAGACGAATGCCAAACAAATAGCGAAAATTACCAACGTTTGCCCACCGGACTCTTTCTCCTCCTTCGCCACACCGGACCATTCGGTATCATAACCACGGGGCAATACCTCGGAAGCGATCTCCTCAACAGCCGCCAAAGCCTCACCCGAGCTGACACCCGGGGCGGCCTCGCCGGTAATCATGGCCGAGGTAAACAGGTTGTAACGGGTAATCTGGCTCGGGCCATACACACGCTCCATCGTCATGAAGTTGGAGTAAGGCACCATATTCCCCTCCTTATTCTTAGCATACAGGCTGAACAAATCCTCCGGATTCATACGATACTCCGGCGCCGCTTGCAACATGACTTTGTACATCTGGCCGAAACGGACGAAGTTGGAGGAATAGAAACTACCTACATAGGATTGCAAGGTTTCCATGGACTCGTTCACGTTGATGCCCAACTTAGCCGCCTTCGCCAAATCCACCCGGAGCAGATATTGCGGGAAATTCGGGTTGAAGCCGGAAGTGACACCGGTCAGGCGAGGATCAGCGTTCAGCTTCGCCACGAAGTTCTTGGCGACCTCATCCAGCTCGGCGAACGTACCGGCGGTCTTATCTTGCAGACGAAGCTCGAAGCCGCTCGCGTTACCGAATCCCGGAACCGTAGGCGGCAGGAAGAACTGGATGTCCGCATCCTTGATATGGGCGACACGATCGGCATACACGCTCATCAACTCCGCCGCCGTCTGCTCCCGTTGATCCCAAGGGGTTAGGTTAATCATACCCATACCGAAGCTGGCACCCTCCGTCTCGGTCATCAAGCTATAGCCGGCCAAGGTAGAGATCGTCTCCACCTCTTCCAACGGCAACAAAGCCGCTTGCACCTTGTTCAAGGCAGCTTCCGAACGCTCCAAGGTAGCTCCGGGAGGTGCGTCTACGTTCACATAGATCATACCTTGGTCCTCGTTCGGGATAAAGCCGGAAGGCAACACGAACGTCATGCCCCACGTGGCCAGACAGAAAAGGATCAAGGTTGCGTACGTCAGCATCCGACGGTTCAAGAACCATCTTAAATTCAAGCGGTAACGACGCTCCAAGAAATCATAACGGCTATTGAACCCATCAAAGAAACGAGCCAGCAGATTTTTCTTTTGCTTCTTCGAGTGGGATACCGGTTTCAGCAACAAGGCGCAAAGAGCCGGAGACAACGTCAAGGCGTTCACGCCGGAGATCACGATCGCCACGGCAAGCGTCAACGAGAACTGGCGATAGAAGATACCCACCGTTCCATCCATGAAACCGACCGGGATAAACACGGCGGACATCACCAGCGTAATAGCGATAATCGCCCCTCCGATCTCACCGATCGCTTTTTTCGTCGCCTTCAACGGGGGCAGCTTCTCGTTGTGCATCTTCACGTGGACCGCCTCTACCACCACGATCGCATTATCCACCACGATACCGATAGCGAGCACCAAGGCAAACAAAGTCAGCATATTGATTGAGAAACCCAGCATCTGCATAAAGAAGAACGTACCGATCAACGATACCGGAACGGCGATAGCGGGTATCAACGTAGACCGGAAATCCTGCAAGAAAAGATACACCACGATAAATACCAAGATAAACGCCTCCAGCAAGGTCTTGAGCACGACCGATATGGAAGCGTCCAAGAAACGGGATACGTCGTACGAGATATTATATTCCATACCCGGGGCAAACGTCGTTTCCTTCAATTCCTCCATCTTCGCTTTGATCTGCTGGATCACCTCACGGGCGTTCGAGCCCGGACGCTGCTTGATCATGATAGAGGCCGAGGGCTTTCCGTCCGTCATGGAGATCATATTATAATCCTCGGAATCAAACTCGATCGTAGCCACGTCTTTCAGGCGAAGCACGGAACCGTCCGGCAGGGCTTTCAAGACGATCTCGCCATATTCCTCCGGCGTGCTGAACTTACCGCTATATTGCAAGACGTATTGCAATTGCTGCGGGATCTTGTCGGAGCTGATACCCGTCTTACCCGGCGCCGCCTCGATATTCTGCGAGCGGATCGCCTCCGTAACCTCTTGCGGCGACATATTATAAGCCGCCAATCGGTTTGGGTTCAGCCATACACGCATCGCATAGTCGCGGCTACCCATGATCTCCACGAATCCCACGCCGTCGATGCGCTTCAACTCACGCAAGATATTGATATCGGCAAAGTTATATACGAATTTCTCCGTATGGGTACTATCCGAGCTCATGATGTTCAAGTACATCAACATACTGTTCACCTCCTTCTCCGTGATCACGCCGGCACGGATCACCTCTTCCGGAAGCTCATCCAGCACGGTGGTCACACGGTTCTGCACATTCACGGAAGCTACGTCCGGGTCGGTACCGACCTTGAAATAGATCGTAGTCAAGGACATACCGTCGTTCGTACAAACAGAGGTCATATAGGTCATTCCGGGCACGCCGTTGATGGCACGCTCCAGCGGGGTCGCCACCGTTTTCGCCATCACGTCGGCGTTCGCTCCGGTATAACGGGCGGTAACGGTAACGGATGGAGGCACGATATCCGGGAATTGGGTGATCGGCAAGGAGTTGATCGCCAGCAATCCCAAGAAGACAATTACCACCGAGATCACGCCCGATAAGATAGGGCGTCTGATAAATATTTCAAACATAGGGCTTACTTATTATTCTCGATTTCATTAGACGATTCCAATTGGCGACGGATCGTGGCTCCATCTACCATATCGGGATTGATAGTCATGCCGTCCGTGATCATCTGAACACCCTCGTAGACGATAACGGTCTGGTCCGGCAAATCCTGTGTCACGTAATAAGAACCGTGGCGGGCCAACGGCTCGAAGCTGCGTACGCTCACCTTTCCATCTTCCGCTACCGTATATACATAGGTGAAATCCTGAATCTCGAAAGTGGATTGCTGGGGAACCAAGACCACGTTCTCCATCTTGGTCAGCATCCGGATCTTACCGGATACGCCATGTCGCAGCAAACGTTCCGGGTTCGCGAAACGGGCACGGAAAGCGATCGATCCGGTACCCCGCTCAAAGTCGCCCTCCACGGTCTCTACCTTCCCTTTATACCGATAGGTGGATTGGTCGGAAAGGATCAGTTCCAGATTATTATACTCCGGCTGGTCGATACCGCTCAACTGCGTCCGTTTATATTCCAGATACTCCTTCTCGTTGATCTTGAAATAAGCGAACATATCCGATACGTCCGTCAAGGAGGTCAATAAGCTGCTCGGCGTAACCAAACTTCCCACCTTAAAGGGGATGCGGTCCACGTATCCCTCGAAAGGAGCCGTGATCGTCGTGTACGAGAAATTAGTCTCCGCACGTTGCAAACGGGATTTGGCCTGTTGCACCTGCAAGCGTGCCACGTCCGCCTCGGCCATCGCCTGCTCCAGACGGATCGGCGAGATGATATCTTTCTCCACCAAACGCTTGATGCGGTCTACCTCTACCTCCGCCATCTTCAACTCGGCTTGGGCCTGTTTGTGATTGGCTTGCGCCTCTTTCACCTCCTCGTACAATTCCGCCGAGGAAAGCTTGAAAAGCACCTGTCCTTTCTTCACATGCTCGCCCTCGTCCACAAGGACGGCCTCCACGAACCCTTCCACTTTCGGTTTCACCTCCACGAACTGTACGGCTTGTACATCCGCTACATACGACTGCGGCACCTCGATCGTGGTCGTGGTTAACCGCATCACCGGCGTATGATCTTTCTTCCCGGACTTTTTCTCCCGGTTTTGGCTACAAGATACCCATACACAAGCCGTTAAGCATAGTAAGGGTAAATAGTTAGAAAACAATTTTATCCTCATAAAACTTATAGATTTATAATTATTTGAATACAACGAAAAGCACATGGCGAATCACCCCATGCGCGACAATAAGAAACAGGTAAGTTCTACTAAATCAGATAGGAACAGAACCAAACGAAATTCTGTGCTTTGTGTAGGTTATAAAATAAAGGAAGCTTGGCGCATTGCCGTAGTTCCAAGGAATGAATTAATTCATGTAAATCCAGAATCGTAAACAGGTCCCATATCAAATCGATCTCCAAGGCACGGATTTGCACTTGCTCTTGACGTACCGTTCGCAAGGAGGCGTTATCGTCAAAATCCAACAATACATCGGGCGCCTCTTGATCGACCATTTCCATTGAGGTAGTGGTAATATTCTCCGGAAAGAAATCGCTTCCAATGGAATAAAACTGTAACAGCACCAACATGATCATAAGCATGATACGCTGGTGAAGCCCAAAACGATTATTCACTGTTACATTTAGCATCTTTTATCCAATGGAGGCGCAAAGATAAACAATCTTTTTGGGAAGAAAAAACATTTCACCCGCATACGAGTATTGGTATCGCCCCACGCCAGTATAGGCATGAGGCGATGCCGGTATAGGCGTAGGGCTACACCAATACCGACACAGGCTCACGCCTATACCAGCACTTAAATATATGCCTTTACCTTCTCCCGATCCGTTTGCACCGTCTCGAATTCGGAGGAGACGATACAGCTTCCCATCGGGACATTTTCATTGCGGTATTCCATTTTACTATATACGATACTTCGGGCGGACGTATGAAACTCTTTCGCTCCTGTCTCCGCCTCTATTTTCCCGATATTATTCTCACGTACGCCACATCCCGGCATGATGATGATCCGTCCGTCCGCACGTTTCACCAGCTCGGCGATCAAGGGGATTCCTTTCACGGCATCCGATTGCTGGCCGGAGGTCAAGATACGGTCGCATCCCAACTCGATTAGCTGCTCCAACGCAGTGAATGGGTCCCGGCAAACATCGAAAGCACGATGACAAGTTACGGACAGAGGTTTTGCCGCCTCGATCAAGCGCCGCATCAAGGGTACATCGATATCCCCGTCTTTCGTAAGACAGCCGAAAACGACGCCATGCACTTTTAGCTCCTTGCACAGTTCTATATCCAATAGCATGGATTGCACCTCGGCTTCCGTATACAAGAAATCACCGCCTCTCGGACGGATAATCACATTGATATCGATCTTGGAAGTCAGAGCCTTCGCCGTCTTGATCTCTCCATAACTAGGTGTAGTTCCCCCTTCGGGTATCCCGGCGCAAAGCTCTACACGGGTAGCGCCTCCCGCCTCCGCCTCCACACAGCTTTGAGCGGAGTTCGCGCATATCTCAATAATTCGTTTCATGTTTATTTAGTATTGTTGACGTACAAAATTACATAAATATCACCACTTGCTCAACAGAACCACAAATAACTATCCGATACCATTAAAAACACCCCTATTATGGATTAACAAAATAAAACAGAACTGTCACCTTTACTATCAAAAAGGTAGCAAATTCGTATCTCCTTATCTATCTATGCCTTAGAAATTTGACTATAGCTTTCTGATTCGTCCAAATAAGAAACAAATTGGTCTATTTCGGAACTATAGCTAAATAGTTTAAAGTTTAACTAATCTCAAAAAGACACAAAAAGTTCTATTTTCAAGGATCGAAACGCCATAAAACGTAATATTGCAACGACATTTTAATAGGTTAAGATAAATAACAAATAGGCTTTATGGGAGAAATAAAAGGCTATATCTCACAGGTTATCGGCCCGGTAGTGGATATCCACTTTGATTATGGGACAGAAGAAACAGTAACCCTCCCCCGTATCCACGACGCCATGGAGATTTCCCGCCCGAACGGAAAGATCTTGATCGTCGAAGTTCAGCAACACATCGGGGAAAACACCGTCCGTACCGTAGCGATGGATACGACCGACGGATTGAGACGAGGCATGGAGGCCGTGTCATACGGAATGCCCATCACCATGCCGACCGGCGACCAAGTCAAAGGACGTTTAATGAATGTCACCGGCGACCCTATCGATGGCATGGCCCAGCTTACTAAAGACGGGGCTCTTCCCATCCATCGTGAGCCTCCTAAATTCGAGGATCTGACAACGACCCAAGAGGTCTTGTACACGGGTATTAAAGTAATCGATTTATTGGAACCTTACGCCAAAGGAGGTAAGATCGGACTTTTCGGAGGAGCCGGAGTGGGCAAAACGGTATTGATCATGGAATTGATCAACAACATCGCAAAGAAAAACAACGGATTCTCCGTCTTCGCCGGTGTGGGTGAACGTACACGTGAAGGAAATGACCTATTGCGTGAAATGATCCAATCCGGTGTCATCCGATACGGCGAGGAGTTTAAGAAGAGTATGGAGGCAGGCAACTGGGACTTGTCGAAGATCGATTACGATGAATTGGCTAAGTCGCAAGCTACCTTGGTATTCGGGCAGATGAACGAACCGCCGGGCGCCCGCTCGTCCGTGGCCTTATCCGGTTTGACGATCGCCGAATCCTTCCGTGACAAAGCCTCTGAGGGAGAAAGAAAAGATATATTATTCTTCATCGATAATATCTTCCGTTTCACCCAAGCCGGTTCCGAGGTTTCCGCCTTGCTGGGGCGTATGCCTTCCGCCGTAGGTTACCAACCGACATTGGCCACGGAGATGGGTGCCATGCAAGAACGTATCACTTCAACCAAGAAGGGCTCCATCACCTCCGTACAGGCGGTGTATGTTCCTGCCGATGACTTGACGGACCCGGCTCCGGCGACTACCTTTACGCACTTGGACGCAACAACCGTCCTCAGCCGCAAGATCACGGAACTCGGTATCTATCCGGCCGTAGACCCGCTGGAATCTACATCCCGCATCCTTGATCCGCTGATCGTAGGCAAGGAGCATTACGACACAGCGCAACGGGTAAAACAAATCCTGCAACGGAACAAGGAACTTCAAGATATCATATCCATCCTCGGTATGGAAGAACTTTCCGACGAGGACAGGCTAACGGTCAACCGGGCCCGCCGTGTACAACGTTTTCTGTCCCAGCCCTTCTCCGTGGCGGAACAATTCACTGGCGTACCCGGTGTCATGGTCTCTATAGAGGATACGATCCGGGGATTCAAGATGATCATGGACGGGGAAACGGATGACATACCCGAACAGGCATTCTTAAACGTAGGAACCATCGAGGATGTCTTGGAGAAGGCCAAGCAGCTGAAAGAACAAGCAAATTAATCGATATGAAACTGGAAATTGTATCACCGGACGGCATTCTTTTCGAAGGCGAGACCGAATCTGTCTCATTCCCGGGAGTTGCCGGTTCATTCGATATCTTGCCTCATCACGCCCCATTGATAGCAGCGTTGAAGGCGGGTACGATCCGGTTCGAGGCAAACGGCAAAAGACAAGAACAAACGATACAAAGCGGATTCGTAGAGGTAAAAGACGACATCCTATCCGTTTGCGTCGAATAAAAACATACGACAATGAATGGCAGATTAAAAATGAGGTTAATGGGTTTGATCACGTTTATCAACGTGGCAATAGGCGTTTCATTGGGTGGTTTATTATATACCATCTGGCCGGAACACTATTTCTCGTGGTATCCGTCCATTCCCTTCTTTTACTGGGTCATGGCCATGGCGATGACTTTCTTCCTAGACCGGGTAAAAAGGAAAAACGGAGATGTGACCGTAACCATGTACATGCTAGTCCGGTTGTGTAAGTTCACGCTCGCTTTCGTCTTCTTATGGATGTATGCGGCGTTTGTCGGGCAACAATTAAAGACATTTGGTTTCACGTTGATGTTATTCTATTTCATTTACCTCGGACTGGAGACTTACATTTTATATCTGTTTGAAAAGAAAAGAATGAAAAGAGAGAAAAGGGAAAAGGATGATGAGTACAATCAAAGATAACAAATACATATGGATCGCTTTCTGGATGTGGCTCAGCTTTCTCACTCCGGCAAAAGCGGCGTCCGGCGAGATAGACGTGCAGGATATCGTCTTCTCCCACATTCAAGACGCCTATACATGGCATATCACGGAATGGAACGGACAAGAGATTGCGATTCCCCTGCCTATCTTGGTAAAAAGCGAGGAAAGAGGATGGGATTTATTCCTGTCATCCCATCTACATCAAGGCCGGACGCATCACAATTATTATATCGCCGAGGAAGGTGAGCATGCGGGAAAGGTTGTTGAGAAGAACAGTGCCGGAGAAGAGGTTCGCCCGATGGATTTCTCATTGACCAAGAATGTTTGCGGACTGTTCCTCAGTTGCGGTCTCTTGCTTTTCATCGTTCTCCGAACCGCCCATTGGTATAAAAAGCACCCGAACGAGGCGCCGGGCGGATTTATCGGATTGATGGAAATGGCCATCTCCTACATACAAGACGGGGTGATCAAAGAGGCGATCGGAAAAGAATATAAGCCGTTCTCGTCCTATTTGCTGACGGTATTTTTCTTTATCTTGATCAACAACCTGATCGGGATCATACCGGTTTTCCCGGGAGGCGCTAATATTACGGGAAATATAGCGGTAACAGGCGTATTGGCACTTTGTACGTTTATAGCGGTCAACCTGTTCGCCACGAAAGCGTACTGGAAAGAGATCTTTTGGCCCAAAGCGCCGATCTACTTGAAACTGCCCTTGCCGATCATGCCGTTCGTGGAGTTCTTCGGGGTATTCACCAAGCCGTTCGCATTGATGATCCGTCTGTTCGCCAACATCATGGCGGGCCATACGATTATCTTGGCGCTAACCTGTTTGATATTCATAACGGCAACCATGGGAGTAGCCGTGAATTTCGGTATGACGATCGTATCCGTCTTGTTCTGTGCGTTCATGAACTGTCTGGAATTGTTAGTGGCTTGCTTGCAAGCTTATATTTTCACCCTGCTGTCGGCCAACTATATCGGATTGGCCAAGGTAAGGGAATAAATCCAAAGAAATTAAAGTATTAGAATTATATTATTAAGGTTACTAATTTAAAATTAAACACTATGTTATCGACTATTTTATTACAAGCGGCAGCCGGGATGGGCGTAGCGAAGATGGGAGCCACTATAGGAGCGGGATTCGCCGCCATAGGTGCAGGTATCGGAATCGGATTGATCGGTAAAGGTGCCGTTGAAGCTATTGGACGCCAGCCGTCGGCCGCAGGAGAGATCCGTACCTCGATGTTGATTATGGGAGCGTTGGTAGAAGGTGTGGCATTGTTCGCTATTGTCGTATGTTTCTTAGCGTTGTTCCAATAAAAAAGTAACAAACTATGTCTTTATTAACACCGGATTCAGGGCTTCTATTCTGGATGATCGTTTCATTCGGGATTGTCTTCGTGATCCTTTCCAAATACGGTTTTCCCGTGATCGTCAAGGCAATCGAACAACGGAAAGCTTACATTGACAATTCCTTAGAGACGGCACGTCAGGCGAATGAGCGACTTGCCCATATCCAAGCCGAGGGCGAGAAGATGCTAGCCGAGGCCAAGGAAAAGCAAAACGCCGTCCTGAAGGAAGCCTTTGCCGAAAAGGAGCGGATCATCGAGGAGGTACGTAAAAAGGCCGTCTCCGAGGCACATCTGCAGATAGAGGAGGCTACCCGGCGTATCCGCGAAGAAAAAGAGAAAGCTATTCGCGAAGTCCGCTCGGAGATAGCGGATCTGTCTATCGCTATCGCAGAGAAAGTAATGAAAGAGAAAATCGGCCGGGATAAGGAACAACAACAGATGATCGACCGGCTGCTGGATGAGGTATCGTTTAGTAAATCGTAAGGTATGGATATAGGAACTATTTCTTCCCGGTATGCCAAGGCGCTTTTCTCCCTAGCGAAAGACAAGGGACAGGAAAGCCGGGTATATGATGATATGAAGATGTTGGCGGACAGCTTCTCGATGGAGCCGGAGCTTAGGGGTGCCTTGAGCAACCCGATCGTTTCCGTACCGGAGAAAGTGAAATTGCTTACGGCGGCGGGAGGTATCGAGGTATGCGAGCTATATACACGTTTTATCAATCTGGTATTAGCCCATAAACGGGAGACGTTACTGCCCTTCATCGCATACATTTATATCCATTTGTACCGGAAAGAGAAGAAGATTACCCGGGTACGATTCGACACGGCCGTAACGGTAGACGATGCGGTCAAGTCTCACCTGCAAGACAAGCTGCGGAAAGAGACGGGATGCACGATCGAGTTCTCCGGCCATGTGGAACCGGAACTAATCGGGGGCTTCCGCCTACGCATCGGCAATTACCGGATAGACGCTAGCTATGCGACGCAACTACGGGATATCCGTACCGGGCTACTCGAAAACAGATAAAAAAGAAGAAGTATGACAGAACAGATAAAAGTGAGTGAAGTCTCCTCCATCCTGCGCCAGCAATTGGAAGGAATCCATACCAGCATCAAGCTGGAGGAGGTCGGGACCGTATTGCAGGTGAGTGACGGCGTGGCCCGCATCTACGGGCTGGATAATGCGGAGGCGAACGAGTTGCTTCAATTCGATAACGGGATGGAAGCGATCGTGATGAACTTGGAGGAAGATAATGTAGGCGCCGTCCTTTTAGGTCCGACCGACCGAATCAAGGAGGGCGACACCGTAAAACGCACGGGCCGCATCGCCTCTATCGATGTCAGCGAGGGGATGATCGG
Organism: Parabacteroides sp. Y3-G-102; assembly: GCF_023656845.1. Taxonomy (NCBI): domain Bacteria; kingdom Pseudomonadati; phylum Bacteroidota; class Bacteroidia; order Bacteroidales; family Tannerellaceae; genus Parabacteroides; species Parabacteroides sp. Y3-G-102. The sequence goes on from NZ_JAMOKU010000010.1 coordinate 48,222, forward strand.
GCGTGTGATCGACCCGTTGGGAAACCCGATCGACGGGAAAGGCGAGATCCTTGGCGAGACTTGCGAGATGCCGCTTGAGCGCAAGGCTCCGGGCGTGATCTTCCGTCAGCCGGTAAACGAGCCTTTGCAAACCGGTATCAAGGCCGTAGACGCTATGATCCCTATCGGAAGGGGGCAACGTGAGTTGATCATCGGCGACCGGCAGACGGGAAAGACCTCGATCGCTATCGATACCATCATCAACCAACGTAGCAACTACGAGGCAGGGAACCCGGTTTACTGTATTTACGTGGCGATCGGGCAAAAGGGTTCCACGGTAGCGGCCTTGGTGAACACCTTGCAAGAGAAAGGCGCCATGGACTATACGATTGTCGTAAGCGCGACCGCCTCCGACCCGGCAGCCATGCAATATTTCGCCCCGTTCGCCGGAGCGGCCATCGGAGAGTACTTCCGGGATAGCGGACGACACGCCTTGGTGGTCTACGACGATCTGTCCAAGCAAGCGGTCGCCTACCGTGAGGTTTCCTTAATCCTTCGCCGCCCTTCCGGGCGTGAGGCGTACCCGGGTGATATCTTTTACCTGCACTCCCGCCTATTGGAACGTGCCGCCAAGATCATCAATCAGCCGGAGGTAGCCCGTGAGATGAACGATCTCCCCGAAAGCATGAGAGACAAGGTGAAAGGCGGTGGCTCCTTGACCGCTTTACCGATCATCGAGACTCAGGCGGGAGACGTATCGGCTTATATCCCGACCAACGTGATCTCTATCACCGACGGACAGATATTCCTTGAGACCGATTTATTCAACCAAGGGAACCGCCCGGCTATCAACGTCGGAATCTCTGTTTCCCGTGTAGGCGGTAACGCGCAATTAAAGGCGATGAAAAAGGTAGCGGGTACCTTGAAAATCGATCAGGCTCAGTTCCGTGAATTGGAATCATTCTCCAAGTTCGGGGGCGAGATGGATGCCGTCACCGCTTTCACGATCGATAAGGGGCAGAAGAATACCCAGTTACTGATACAGCCTCAATATAGCCCGATGCCGGTGGAAGAGCAAATCTCGATCCTTTATTGCGGAACGCAAGGTCTGCTGAAAGAGGTTCCATTGGACAAGGTGCATGAGTTCGAGGCAAGGTTCTTGCAAGAATTACGGACCTCTCATCAACGGGACGTACTGGATGTCTTAAAGACCGGCGTTATCAATGATGAGATACGAGGCATATTGGAAAAAACAGCGAAGGAGCTATGGGTTCATTGAAAGAAATAAAAGTCAGGATCGCCTCTATACGGAGCACGCAGAAGATCACCGCCGCCATGAAAATGGTATCGTCGGCCAAGCTTCATCATGCCCAGACGCAAACCGAGCATACACTTACATATGCTAATAAACTATCCGCTATCTTAAACGGTCTTCTTTCGGCGGAATGCGACCTAGACTCACCTTACACCGAACAGCGTAAGGTGAGCAAGGTGGCTATCGCCGTATTCGCCTCGAGCACGGGTTTATGCGGGACATTCAATGCCAATATATGGAAAGAGTTATCCGCCACGATCCAGACTTATAAGAACCAGCAAATAGAGGTAGGCCTCTACCCTATCGGCAAGAAAATAGCGGATGAGCTTCATAAAGCGGGGTATAGCTTCGACACTGATTTCGTCACGATCGGCGAAAAGCCGTCTTATGAAAGCGCCGTATCCTTGGCGAACCGTCTCATGGAGCTGTTCGTCACGGGTAAAGCGGACCGGGTGGAATTACTGTATCACCATTTCAAGAACATGGCGACACAAGTCGTAACCCACAAGACGTATCTTCCCCTTTCCCTCTCGGATACGGAAGCGGCGGAAACGGCCACCGACTACATCCTTGAGCCCTCGGCGGAAGAGTTGCGTAACCGGCTTTTCCCGAAATTGCTGAACCTAACCATCTATACGATCCTACTCGACACCTCGACCGCCGAGCACGCCGCCCGTATGATGGCTATGCAGACCGCCAACGACAACGCGAACGATTTAATCCAACAATTAACTTTGCAATATAATAAAACCCGCCAGCAAGCCATCACCAACGAATTGCTGGATATCATGGGAGGAGCGGCCGTTTCATCGTAATAAAAACGGGATGCATCCTTGACTAAACAGACAATGATCCGTATGTAAAACACTTTACTAACGGATCATTTCTTATTTACAAAAAAAAGTAAGACCTTTGCTCACCAAAACATAAGCCTGTATACATTATATTATACCAATCTAGGATCGTACTCATGATGAATCAAGAAAAGCTAAAAGGGCATCTCCTTATTTTAGCGGCCAACATCCTGTTCGCCATTAATATGCCCGTATCCAAATATCTACTCCCCGAGCATGTGCAACCCGAGGCGTTAACCAGTATGCGGATGAGCTTCGCTTGCGTGATGTTCTGGATCACCTCCCTATTCGTTCCCTATGAGAAAGTGCCGTTGAAGGACTTGGGACTTCTATGCCTTTGCGCCCTTTGCGGAGTAGGCTTGAACCAAGGGCTGTTTATCTGGGGATTGAATACCACGTCGCCAGTAGACGCTTCCATCATAGCGACCGCCGTCCCCATCTTTGTCATGATCTTGGCGGCCTTGATCCTAAAGGAACCTATCACACGGATGAAAACGTTCGGGGTACTGCTTGGTATATGCGGGGCGATCTCCTTAATACTACAATCCACGCAAGGTTCCAATCAAGCGAGCAGTCTAGGGGGAAACCTCTTGATTACGGTTAGCGGATTCATGTACTCGATCTATTTGGTAGTATCCAAGCCACTAACACTCAAGTACTCATCCGTCACGATGATGAAATGGATGTTCCTGTTCTCCACGCTGATTACCCTGCCTTTCGCTATCGAATCCATCTGGAATACCCCGGCTTTCCATAAAGAGGTCTTCGACGGCCAAGAGCTGGGAGCCATTTTCTTCGTGCTATTCGGGGCCACGTTCGTACCCTATTTATTAATACCGCTGGCCTTAAAGCGAATCCGCCCGACTACCGTCAGCATGTACAATTATATCCAACCGATCGTAGCTTCCTTTATCGCCGTATTCATCGGTCAGGATAGTTTTAGCGTAACGAAACTAGTATCGGCCGCACTTGTTTTCTCCGGTGTCTATTTAGTGACCCAAAGCAAGAGCCGGGCGGACCTTGAACAACAAAATAGTCAATCTTTTAGCAAAAACGCTTGCAATATGAAAAATAATGCGTAATATTGCCCCCATAATATAAAAGAATAAGTAGCATACAAAATCAATGATGAGTGTAGAGTCCTCATATTATACATGGGCATTGATGACCCCTTGGGGGGTTAGAATCTATTAATAAGCATTCGCGTAGACCACGTCACGCTATGTCGCAATCTCGTATTGCATCCTTTTTTATTTCTCCTTTTACATAAATAAGTTTAATCAATCGGTTATTGTCGGTTGCTAATCATGAAAAAGCCTTTTTTTGATTGTCAATCCTCGATGAACCATTAAAAATACATATCGATGAAAGTATTAAAATTCGGCGGAACATCCGTAGGTTCCGTGAATAGTATCTTAAGTGTAAAGAAAATAGTAGAGGCTATCGAAGAGCCCGTAATCGTGGTTGTCTCCGCCTTAGGGGGCATCACCGATAAATTACTGGCCACTTCTACCATGGCTTCTAAAGGCGACCTTGCCTACGAGAAAGAATTATCGGAGATCATCGCCCGCCATCTGGACGTGATCGAGGGAGTGATAGAGGACAAGGAGGTACGCATAGATGTCCAGAAGAAAGTGATGGCTTTACTGGATGAATTGAGCAATATTTTCAAAGGTGTTTATTTGATTAACGATTTATCCGCCAAGACATCCGATACGATCGTAAGTTATGGCGAGCGCCTATCTTCCTTGATCGTCTCGAACGTGATCAAGGACGCTAAGTTGTTCGACTCACGCAAATATATCAAGACAGTCAAGCAATTCAACAAGCATATCGTGGATTTCGACTTGACCAACAAGCTCATAAAAGAGACCTTCTCGCCGCTGCCCAAGGTTTCCTTGGTGCCCGGATTCATCTCTTCCAGCACGGAAACCGGAGAGGTTACGAACCTCGGACGAGGGGGATCGGATTATACCGCCTCCATCTTGGCGACCGCCTTAGACGCTAACACCTTGGAGATATGGACGGACGTGGATGGTTTCATGACCGCTGATCCCCGTGTGATCAGCTCCGCCTACGTAATCGACCGGCTTACTTTCACGGAGGCGATGGAGTTGTGTAACTTCGGGGCGAAAGTAATCTATCCGCCGACGATCTATCCGGTTTATCATAAGAATATCCCGATCCGTATCTTGAATACCTTCAACCCGACCGCTCCCGGAACCTATATCTCGAAAGAGCGGGTGAAAGAGGAAGGCAAGGCCATCATCAAGGGTATCTCCTCCATCAACGATACCTGTTTGATCACGGTACAAGGTTTAGGTATGGTGGGCGTGATCGGCGTGAACTACCGGATCTTTAAGACGCTCGCCAAGAATGGCATCAGCGTATTTATGGTATCGCAGGCCAGCTCCGAGAACAACACGACTTTCGCCGTACGTAACGCCGACGCTGATTTGGCCGTACAAGTATTGAACGACGAGTTCGCCTTGGAACGTGCGCAGGGTGATATGAACGATACCGTAGCGGAGAAAGATCTGGCTACCGTCGCTATTGTAGGCGAGAACATGAAACGTACCCCGGGTATCGCCGGGAAGCTGTTCGGTACGCTGGGACGTGCGGGCATCAGCGTGATCGCTTGCGCCCAAGGCGCTTCCGAGACGAATATCTCTTTCGTTATCAAGCATAAATACCTTCGCAAGGCGTTGAACTCCATTCATGACTCTTTTTTCCTATCCGAATATAAGGTATTGAACCTTTTCATCGCCGGTGTAGGAACCGTAGGCGGCAATTTATTGGAACAGATACGCATCCAGCAACCGAAACTGATGCGGCAAAACGGTTTGAAGCTGAATGTCGTAGGTATCTCAAACTCCAAGAAAGCCCTTTTATGCCGGGAAGGGATCAACCTCGACAATTATCTGGAGGAGCTGAAGGAGAACGGGGAAGAGAGCAACCCGGAGCATCTGTGCGAAGAGATCGTAAAGATGAATATCTTCAACTCCGTATTCGTGGATTGCACGGCAAGCCCGGACGTGGCGGCTCTTTACGAGACGTTGATGAACAATAACGTATCCGTCGTGGCGGCTAATAAAGAAGCGGCCTCCTCCTCCTACGATAATTATACCAAGCTCAAGGAGACCGCCCGCCACCGAGACATCAAGTTCTTGTTCGAGACGAACGTAGGCGCCGGCCTCCCGATCATCAATACGATGAACGACTTGATCAATAGCGGCGACCATATATTGAAACTGGAGGCCGTACTTTCCGGTACGCTGAATTATATCTTTAATACGATCAGCGCCGATATCCCTTTCAGCGAGGCGATCCATATGGCAAAGGAAGCCGGATACGCCGAGCCGGACCCACGTATCGACCTTAGCGGCAAAGACGTAATCCGTAAGCTGGTTATCTTGGCCCGTGAGGCCGGTTATCCGGTGGAGCAAGCCGACGTAAAACGGAACCTGTTCATCCCGGAAAAGTACTTCGAGGGTTCCCTTGAGGACTTCTGGAAGAATATCAAGGATACAGATGCCGGTTTCGAGGAGAAACGCCAGCTACTGGAAGCGGAAGGCAAACGCTTCCGTTTCGTGGCGAAGATGGAGAACGGCGCTTGCGAGGTAGGCCTACAAGCCGTAGACAGCCACCATCCGTTCTATGAACTGGAGGGCAGCAACAATATTATCATGATCTCCACCGAGAGATATCATGAATATCCAATGATCATCAAGGGATATGGTGCCGGAGCCGACGTGACAGCCGCAGGCGTATTCGCCGACATCATATCCATTGCTAATATTCGATAGGTATGAAGCACATTATCATTTTAGGCGATGGAATGGCCGACGAGCCGATAGAGGCTCTGGGAGGCAAGACCCCGATGCAATACGCCAAGACTCCTTATATGGATAAATTGGCGGAACTGGGAGTAACCGGGCAGATGAAAACCGTAGCGGATGGTTTCCATCCCGGTAGCGAGGTCGCGAACATGGCGGTATTAGGCTATGACCTGCCCTCCGTATACGAGGGACGGGGTGTATTGGAAGCCGCCAGTATAGGCGTCGCCCTGCAGCCCGGCGAGATGGCGATGCGTTGTAACTTAATCTGCGTAGAAGGCGACATCTTGAAGAATCACTCTTCCGGCCATATCTCCACGGAGGAAGCGGACGAGTTGATCCAATGCCTGAACGAGCGATTAGGTTCCGACCGTGTCAAGTTCTATACGGGTGTCTCCTATCGCCACCTATTGGTAATCAAAGGAGGCGATAAGCGTCTGGATTGCACGCCACCACACGACGTACCCCTCCATCCTTTCCGGCCTTTAATGATAAAACCGGAAGTTCCGGAAGCACGAGAGACCGCCGATTTATTAAACGAATTAATCCTCAAGTCCCAAGAGATCTTAAAGGATCACCCGGTGAACCTCAAACGTATGGCAGCGGGGAAAGATCCGGCGAACAGTATCTGGCCTTGGTCTCCGGGCTACCGTCCGGCCATGCGAACGATGCGGGAGATGTACGGCTTCGGGAAGGGCTCCGTGATCTCCGCCGTCGATCTCATCCGGGGAATCGGCGTTTACGCCGGCCTCGAGGTGCTTCACGTAGAGGGAGCTACCGGATTATACGACACGAACTACGAGGGAAAAGCGCACGCCGCCCTTGAGGCCCTCAAGACAAACGACTTCGTCTACCTGCATATCGAGGCTAGCGACGAGGCCGGGCATGAAGGAGACGTAGACCTAAAGATCAAGACGATAGAGTATCTGGACAACCGTGCCGTACGTATCATCTACGAGGAAACGCAAAAATGGGACGAGCCGGTAGCAATCGCTATCCTTCCGGACCACCCCACTCCTTGCTCCATACGTACGCATACGAATACCCCGGTTCCATTCCTGATTTACAAGCCGGGCGAGCAACCCGACTCCGTTACCACATTTGATGAGTTCTCCGTATCAAACGGCAAATATGGCATACTGGAAAAAGATCAATTTATAAAAGAATTTCTAAACGATTAGAGCATGAAATATTACAGCACAAACAAACAAGCCCCTGTAGCCAGCCTAGAAGAGGCCGTCGTAAAAGGTCTGGCCGGCGATAAGGGATTATATATGCCCGAGTATATCGACTCCTTGGACGAGGAGGTGATAGCCAACATGAAGAACCAGTCCTTCCACGAGATCGCCTGCACGGTAGCACGGATGTTCTTCGGGGAAGACATAGAACCGGAGGTATTGGACGGTATCGTAAAAGATACGCTCTCCTTCGAGACCCCGGTGGTACCCGTAAAGGATAATATCTATAGCTTAGAGTTATTTCACGGGCCTACATTGGCCTTTAAGGATGTAGGAGGGCGCTTCATGGCTCGTCTGCTCGGTTATTTCATAAAGCAAGAGGGATTGAAACAAGTAAACGTATTGGTAGCTACTTCCGGCGATACGGGAAGCGCCGTCGCCAACGGATTCCTAGGCGTTCCGGGCATTCACGTGTATGTGCTTTATCCCAAGGGAAAGGTCAGCCCGATCCAAGAATGCCAGTTCACGACATTAGGACAAAACATCACGGCATTGGAGATAGACGGCACGTTCGACGATTGCCAAGCGCTGGTTAAATCCGCCTTTATGGACGAGGAATTAAACCGTCATATGAAACTGACCTCGGCGAACTCCATCAACGTAGCCCGTTTCTTGCCCCAATCGTTCTACTATTTCAACGCTTACGCTCAGCTGGACAAACTGGGAAAAGCGGACGAGCTGGTCGTTTGCGTGCCGAGCGGTAATTTCGGAAACATCACCGCCGGATTGTTCGCCTATTGGATGGGGCTCCCTATCAAGCGTTTCGTAGCGGCAAACAACCGTAACGACGTATTCTTGGAATACCTGAATACAGGAACTTATACACCCCGCCCATCAGTCGCCACCCTAGCGAACGCCATGGATGTAGGCGATCCGAGTAATTTCGCCCGTATCATCGACCTATTCGGCGCATTCAATGATCCTCATAAAGAAATATGCGCACTGATCTCCGGACATCGCTATACGGACGAGGAAATCGCCTCTACGATGCGAGCCGTCTATAAAGAGACGGGATATATCCTCGACCCGCACGGAGCCTGTGGCTACCAAGGATTACTAGACAGCGACCTAAGCGAGACCGAGACGGGTCTATTCCTCGAGACCGCCCATCCCGCCAAATTCAAAGGAACGGTCGATAAGATATTGGAGGCAGATATCGAGATCCCGGCGAAACTGAAAGCCTTCATGGAAGGAACCAAGCAAAGCATCGAGCTGGCAAAAGATTTCGAGGGATTCAAATCTTTCTTGATGAGCCGGTAAAAAGAAGAATAGTTTTCGTAATTGATATAAAATGGAAGGTGTAGCAAATTGATATTATCGATATTTGCCACACCTTCCATTTTTATCACCTAGGACATACAAAAACAGGCGAGAATTTCAAAAAGAAATTCCGTAGGCAAGCTATCGCCGATTGGCACAAGTCTACCACCAATAAATAGTGAGCTACCTATATTCTCACGAACGAGATAGCTCTTTTCTTTATTTAACTAAATTATAACCAAGCTTTTCTTCCGAAAAGTCATGTTGTTAAATTCGATTAATTATAAGCCAAATGTATAATTATTGGAGAAATAGAGTTTTTATAGGATCAGTTGATAATTGGTGGGGATAATTATTTTCATCTATTTAAAATCTCTACCTTTGCTCTATGGAAACGAATCAACTTTATACATTAGCTCAGATAGTACTACCAAGTGCAGTTCTTACGTATTTTTAATGTCGTCAACATAGAAAGCACATCCACCGAGATTTTCATCCATCTTGATGAAAAGATGAGTGACAGTCTTAATATACATTAACCATCTCTCCCCCGATGGTTATCGGGAAATGGCAGAGGAACTATAGATACAAGTGACACATTTGTCTTTTTGACAACTTGTAATCTGAAGTCCCGGAGAATCGATTATTCCGTACCCAAGTGCGTCTCGCTTCCAAATTCGAGAGAAAAAAACAGCAATTCTCTGTTTGATAGCTGTTTGCTAAAAAACGGCCTTTCGTTCCAGCCGAAATAATTCACCCTAGTTCATGTTTTACGGTCGTAAGGCGGTAGTAATGCCCAACGCTACCGCATGTGAGAGTCGATGCCTATATATGTGTAGGCTTACGCCACTATATGTGTAGCTTGACGCGACTATATGTGTGGGTTGACACTGCTATATATGTGAGTTGATACAGCCATATGTGTAGGTTGATACGTATATATTCGTTAAAAAGCGACGCTTATCGTGTTAAAAAGCGGTGGTGGCAGCTTGTTCGCGCTCCCCGTTTACGCTCGTTGGCTTTTATAGCCAGAGAGCCGTGTCGTGAAAAAGAAGGTATTTCAATCAAAAAGATACCTTTCACGCCAAACTCGAAGCACAGGATCTCAATCCACCGCCCACTCTTTCATCTCATACATATCCTTATATTCTTCCCAATCCGGATCCATCTCGGTATAAATAGAGATGGGCAGTAACTCGAAAGGAGCCAAGGCCTCATTCAAGCGTTCGCCGAATACACGCACGGTACGTGTGTAAAACACCCAGACCTTCTCTCCTCCTCCGGTATAGACACCCGTCAGGATAGCCAGCTTGTCTTTCTTTTCCATCGCCTTACGAAGCGCTTCCTCCACGGCCTCCATTTTCTCGCCAAGGTCATCGCTAGGAAGGCCTCTCCCATCTCCCTCGTATTTCCAAGTGATCTCGACACGTTCCTTGAACTTACCGGATTCGGTGAACTCATTCAACTCGTCCCGCCCGTAAACGGTAATCATTTGCCCTGACTCGTTTTCCGAGAGAGCCGTAAACCATACATCGCTTAATTTCATCGTCCCTATCTATAAATGATACGCTACTAATTTGACATGATAAAAAAATGAAGCTAAGTAACATTGCCAACACTCTTAACTTACTAGGCAATGTCACTTAGCTTACTTGGCAAAGTAAGTTAACTTCATTCGACAACGAAGTTAACTTCGTAAAACATGTATTATCTCTTTCCTAATCTATGATCCATAATGGCGTAATGGCATTCCCCATAATTCTTCAATTGATCCACGATCTCTTTAGCCGTAGATTCTTCCTCTACTTGCTCGCGTACGAACCAGAACAAGAAATCACGGGAAGCATGATCCTTATCAGCCTCGGCGATATCAACCAATTTGTCGATCAACTCTGATACATAGCACTCGTGTTTGTAAACATGCTCGAATACCTCCAACGGATTTCCCCAGCCTGTCGGAACCACGTTGATCTGGCCGATCGTAATATCGCCGCCACGATCCAAGGCGTAATCGATCAACTTATGAGCATGCTCCAATTCCTCAGCCGCTTGTTTCTTCATCCAATGGGCGAAACCGTTCAACCCTGCTTTCTGGAAATACACGGACATTGACAAATACAAATTCGAAGACCACATCTCCGCATTAACTTGGGCATTGAACGCCTCTGATAAATTTCTACTTAAGATCATAATTTTATCATTGTTTAAAAATGTTGAAGTATTATCCGTTCACGAAATTTCACTATGCAAATATAAATAAAAGTAGGATTCCTTATCTCATTTCCGCCCTTAGATATTGGCTACTTTCGAAAATTTTTCTAACTTACGCCCTTATTTGATAAACATCATGCAATACACCGACAAATATCGATCTCCCTTGGGAGAAATAACCCTAGCCAGCGATGGCGACCACCTGACAGGATTATGGTTCGACGGGCAAAAATATTTTGCCGCCACTTTATCGGCGGAACACCAAGAAAGAGAACTGCCGATATTCGAGCAAGCCAAAGAGTGGCTGGATAGCTATTTCATGGGTAAGATTCCCAGCTTCACCCCTCCTATCCATCTGGAGGATACGCCTTTCCGACTTGCGGTATGGGACTTATTGAGCAAAATACCTTATGGCGAAGTCGTAACCTACAAGGAGCTCGCCGGCGAAATCGCCCGGCAAAAAGGTATCCCGAGCATGTCTACGCAAGCGATCGGAGGAGCGGTAGGCCATAACCCGATCAGTATCATCATCCCCTGCCACCGTGTCGTAGGCAGCGATGGCAGCCTAACCGGATACGCCGGAGGTATCGACAAAAAAAGGAGCCTGCTTACAATCGAACAGGCCCCAAAAGTATCGTAAAGAGACTTTACCTTGCAAATCCTTGTGGACAAACATAGAATGTAACTATCCCATTAACGTTATCTCCTTCACCTCATGGTCCTCAATATCAGCATATAGGAAGTGGCCGGCGAAAGTGTCTTCCGTGTCTTGGAAAAAAAGCTCCAGTTCGTAATGGATGGAGCCGTCTTCTTTCTCCTTGGTCTCTATATGAACAGATTGCAATTCTACTTGGAGGGCAAACTCCTCTCTGGACAATGCCGGAAGTTCACAATCTTCCCGCCATGCGTTTGCTGTCGGGAGCAATTCGTCGGCCATGCGCAATTGCCATATCGCTTCCCCTTCCTCTTCCAGCCTATTCATATAGCCACTAATAGCTTTCAGATGTTTCCGGATAAGGGATTCGTGCGGACAACGGGGCTCCAAGTTTTTACCGCATTGCTTCCTAATTAGTTTAATGGTCTCATTCAAACATTCAATTTTAGTACCGATAGAAACCGAGGGCATTTCCCAAAGTCGCTCGTATAACTCCAATCGTTTTTCAAACGAGTGAAGGGCAGACCTTGCTCCAATCTTTATATCAAGATAAGCATCATAGGCTTTAGACTCTTCCTTAGTCATATCTCGCTCAACGCCGTTTAGCTTATTCTGACCCTCATCCATGCGAGTAATGATGTCATTGGTAAATTTCACTAATTGACGTACCTGCTTGGGTGTTTTTATTTTGTTTTTCTTCGCATTTTTCTCTACGCTTTGTGCAAAGAATTGAATGGTGGCCATTGTAATTGAAATATTCGTATCCGCACGCATCAAATCATCCGGCAGTTGGACATTACGCACAAGGTCATATAATTCAATTTTATAAGGAATGAGCTGACTGATTTTTTCTTCAACGGGTAAATCCGGATTGCTCCATATCTTGGTACAGTCTTGAATGATTGCCTTAATCCTCTCGGCGTTCATGTAATCCAAATAGCGTTGCTCTAACGCCTCGTCCACCTTAGGCGGCAGGAGTTTTTTGAGAGCTTTTATCTTCTTTTTGAGTTCGTCTACGTAGGCTTGCTGTTCCGGGGGAAGCAGCTCATTCTTACCTTTTGCCGATTTCTCTTCAATGATAGGTAATTTCTCGGTCGGTGTCTCCAAGGGAGCGATGGAGATGCATAGGTCTACCTCCCTCCCCCAAATCGTCGCTTTATACTCTTCGGGTGTTTGATAGCCACGAAACCATGTCTGGAGTGTACTAAGCCAAAACTCCGTATGCATTTCCAAGGTCATTTTGGAAAGATGGGCGATCTTATCTGTCAGATGAAATTCCCAACTATTTTCATCCGTTTGTTCCTTTCTCATAAATATGAATAATTATTATACTCAAACAGATAACATAACCGCCATTGAGTCAACAAGATTTTCCTCATAATCAACAACTCCGATATGTCTTTATTCAAGCTCATTCTTTCTCTTTTTCCATAACTGATAACTGTTAAACAGATTTTGCCAGATATTATACATCAATCAGCATATTAATTTGATTATCAATAAATAAGCCCACCTATCACTAATAGTGGGTAACAAAATAGTAACAAAAAAAACGAAGAAATCGCTTTGCGGTGGGCTTCATGTGCAAAGGTAACAAAAGGCAGAATATCCGCAAAAATAAAGCTGGCGAAAAGAGAAACAATCTTTTTCTTTTCGCCAGCACCTATCTTGCTGTCGGTACAAATAAGTTTAGTCCGTTTTGGATATATAGACAAAGGAACGTACTAAACTAATCTGTAACCTTTTTATTATAATACTCCAAAAATGCCACTTCGCCTATTTCACTTAACAGTTTCTGATTCTCAATAAAATTCTGTCCATACTTTAGCCAACGCTTGGTAAAACCTTTGAATTTGGTACATGGAAAGCTGCTGCATTGGAAACAATGTGTTATCTCTTTCTCCAAACAGCATAAATGAAATGTTTTGCATTTTTCACAGCGAGAACTATTTAGCTCGGCTCCTTTGCAAGGTCTTTTTTCTCTCGTATATGTGGGACACCCCCCACAAAAAACACCACAAGCAGGAATACGACCATTATAAGGCTTGACTTTAGTTATTCCCTTTGCCATCCAAAAATTAGTAAGAGAAAGCTGATTCGCTTTGCGCTTTTGTTCTTCCTCTACTATATAGCCTCTTTTTTCAAAGAAAGGGCGGGCTGTTAAGCTCACTTCAGACGTAATCCGCATAATCCCGGATGTAATTGCATACCGTTCTATTTCTTCCAAAAGCATCGTAGCAATACCTTTACCTTGAAAGTCCTTGGGAACAAACATAGAATGTAAATAGCCTTGGGGCGTAATAGATGAAAAACCAACGATTTGTGAGCGTTGATTAACAGCTACAATAAAATAGTGAGTCTTTATCATATCTTCTATTTCAGAGAGATTATCTCCGCACGATGCCCAGTCTTCAACTTCGGATTGTGAATAATCACGTCTGTTTATCACAAGAACAGTATTTTGAAATAACTCTTTCAGCGCAACAGCATCCGACTGCTGAGCTTCCCTGATTGTAAAGTCCTCCTTCATATCTATTATATTAAATTCTTTCCAGTCTTTTTTATTTTGTAGCTATTATAGAATAGACCATCGGAATATTATTACTTAAATGCTTTATCCTATATTTGTTAGGTTCACATTCAACTGTTTGGGAAAAACAATTATAGGGTGAATAATCAAATTCATCAAAAGAAGATATTGTGAGCCCACTTTGTATAAGGCTATTTAGAACCTCACTCAAACTATGATTCCACATCACACATTCTTGCAACAAATCGTTTTCTCCGTCCGTATAGGTTCCATCTTGAATTTCTCTAATTGCACCGGAATTAAAGTAATTATATTCAATCCTTTTAAAGTCATCATCAAACACCCACAAAATCGGATGAAACTCCACAAATATAAACTTCCCATTTGGTTTTAAATAATTTGAAATAATCTTAGCCCACTTACCCATATCAGGTAACCAGCCAATCACTCCATAGCTTGTAAATACAATGTCGAATTGTTCATTCAAGTAAGTAGGTAAATCATAAATATCACAGCAAATAAAAGTTGCATTAACATTTGCTTTCTTGGCTAATATTTTTGCATTATCAATCGCTTTATCCGATAAATCAACACCTGTAACATTTGCCCCAAGTCTGCCCAACGAAATAGTATCTTGTCCGAAATGGCATTGTAAATGTAGAATAGATTTACCCTTTATATCTCCAAGTAAACCAAGTTCTATATCATTGAGAGATGATTCCCCTTCCAAAAAGCCTTTGACATCGTAAAAGTCAGATTTCAGATGCACATCTACCCTACTGTTCCAAGACTTCCGGTTTATTTCTAAATAATCAAAATCCGCATTCATTCTTTTAATATTAAATGGATTATGTGCAAATATAGCAAAAGGTACAGTATATCATTCATTGTGAATTGCACTTTTTACTGTATTTCAGCAAAATACCTCTCTTTACAGGCTAAAACCTTTGCTCCTTTTCTGCCCCTCTTTCGGTTGTATCCTTTGATAGAGTTTGCTAAACTGCTCCCTGAACCAATCGGATACATTTTTTTGATTGATGATTAGCATTAATTTGTTCTTTCCAACAGTTGAATCTGTTACTATTTGTGCAGTCACCTTATCCGTTGCGAAATTCCGTTTGTACTCTTCGGAATAGAGTGTGCCGTTATGCTCTATCTTTTCCCCTAACATCAGTTTTGCTGTTTGTTCAGTTGAGAAACCGACAATATGACATAGCCTTTCCATTCGGAAAAGTTCTTTTAGTAGTGGAAGCCACGCACAAGCCTTTTTAATCATCTGTGACAGCCGTGATATCTCCTTTCGGGCTTCGTCTAGTTCCTTGATATGCTTACCCTGCGCTTTCATCAATTCCCTGCTGTGCTGTTCCCGTTGCTCTTGCATCATAATTTGCAATCTTTCGATGATTTCGTCACGAGTGGCAACTTCCTCATATAACTGCCTGTTCTCCTGTTTCAACTCCTTAATTTCACCACTCCCTAAAAAAGAACCCACCTTTGCTATAATGGCGGTTTTCGCTTCGGTCTTAACGGCTTCCAGCTTGTCGGTCTTGATTTCTTTCTTAACCTGCTTTAGCTGTTTTTCCGCTTCGTCCTTCTCACTTTGGAGTTGCTGCACGTCTGTTTCGAGTTCTCCCGTCTGCCGTTTCAAATCACGGTAATATTGGGCAGTGGTGACGTGCCTTGCTTCCGAACCACGCACACCACGCTGCAACCCGTATTTATCCATGATTTTGGCGTAGTCGTCATGGTAGCCTATCAACTTGTCACGGTTCAATACATCATCAGCACATAGCCGGGCTGCATTCGTTTTCTTTCGGTAGGAACGCTTACCCTCCGTTTGCTTCTGTTTTGCTTTCCTGCGCTCTCCCGTTACTATCGGTACGATGGTAGCGTGTATGTGAGGTGTGGTTTCGTCCATGTGCAGAACTGCTGAAACGGTATTCTCCCGTCCGAAAGTCTTGTGCAACCATTCCATACTGTCGTTGCACCATTCGTCCATACGCCCGTCTTGCTGTATCTTCATCATATCCTCGTGTGTTCCCGACATCATAACACGGATAGCCCTTACTTGGTCGGGGGTAATCTTCCGTTTGATGCCTGCCGACTTGATACGATGTGCTATCGCTTCATCACGTACCGTCACACCTTCGGGAAGTCCCACCAGTTCCCGATTGAGATGTGTACGTGTAGGATCCACATTCGGAGCTATCACCCTGCGCTCGATATGGTCGGACATACGAGCGTCGGATGCTCCCTTTGCTTTCTTGAAATCAAGGGTGAAATATCCCATATTGAATATTGGTTTTTCGTTAGACAATTCCGCTTGCCTTACACATTCGCCGCATGGCTCACGGGGTTTCAAAAGGGGCGATGCCCCTTTGCTCGATAGGGTGTTTTTAGCGGTGCTTGCACTGCGTGAAGAAAACGCCCTATTGAGCTATGGCTTTTCTTACTCAAAAGCCTGTGGAAAGCGTGCGGTAACTACATTCTGAACCCTCTGCTTTTCTTTTTGGCTGGTTGTTGTTCCTGCCTGTCGGCTTGTTTGACTGTCTGTGATTGTTTGGTCTGCTGTGTCAAGTCTGCCGACTGTATCAACCGTTTTCCACACAAATAATCATTCAAATCTTTATAGCCACTATAAATGCGTGAGGAATCACGGACACGGAACCTGTACTCTTTATAAAGTTCCTGTACGGCTCTTCTCCCTGCCGTATCATTGTCGAAAAAACAATGTATTTTCTCATAATTCCCCAACGGGTACAAGGCTTTGGAAAGATTGGAAACGGAGTTCAGAATAAGATAGTCCTGCTTGTCGAAGTCGGGATAATCAGGACAATTTTTCTGTCGCAAGGTCAGAAAAGAAAGATAGTCCATAAACCCCTCGAACACATAGCAGGTTTCTTTAGGTTCTCCAGTCTGCCGTATATGGGTGATGTCTTTAGGAGCTATGCAGCCTTTAAAATATTTATTGCGTACCTCATAACCTCCCGATGCATTAGGAAAGCCGATGGCAAAGTTCCATTTACCGTTAAGCGAGAAACGGACTTCCATACATTCTTTTTTCGCAAGTGCTGTATTTATGCCTCTATCCTGCAAGTATGCAAACAAGGCAGGAGAAGAAAGCGGTACTGTTTCCAAATGTTGGAAACTCGGTTGTGTTGATGACTGCTGGCAAAAGGAAAAAGAAACGGGACGGATAGAGGGGCTTTGCTCCGCTATACGGTCTAAAAGGTAAGGTAAACTGTCGGATGCATAAAGTTCCTGTGCCAATGCAAGGATGTTGCCGCCTTTACCGGCTCCAAAGTCGTACCATAAATTGCGGTCTGTGTTCACTTTGAAAGAAGGCTCTTGTTCCTCTCTCAACGGTGATTTATACCAAAGACTATTACCCTGTTGCTTTATTGGATTATAGCCTAAACTGTGCAGATAGTCTGCCAACTTTATATTTTTGGATTCTTCGATTGTCATAATCTGAATGTATTGGTGAATGAATAATTGAATCAGTTCCGTTTAGTCCGCTATATATACACCCGAACTGTACTAAACTTATCTTGTACTTAATCGTACAATGAAAAGAAGTCCATTCCTTCTTTATATACACACGGACTAAACCAAACTTGCTTTTAGTAGTGGAAATCAGAATTGAACTTGTAGCCTTTTCCCTCTTTTATTATCATGCGCTTGTTTACAAGGAATTTGTTCAAGTCCACGAGAATATTGCGCCCACGTTCAAAACCGATACTTGCGTAACCTTTTTTCAAGGCTGCGATAACATTGGGATAGCCTTGTACTACATCCTTTCCAAATCCGTTTTCCAACGCTTCACGGTGCTGTTGCTCCGTAAGTTCCGTAAGCGGAAAGTTGCGGTTCTGCTTGGGTTGTTCAAAAACATAGTCTTTCACAACTTCGGGCAATGCAGTTTCATTAATGCGAAATGCAAACGGTTCAAAGTCCTTGTCCCGAATGTGCATCGCCTTTACCTCGCTAATATCCACATCCTGCGTGCTTTTGGTTATCTGTAAAACGGTTTCAGCCTTGTTGTTAAGTTCCGTTCCTATATGCCCACGTGTATTATCATCCCCTTTATTCAAGTGTAGTACAGTGTGAATATGCAAATTATACTCACTTGACCACCGCATTAAAAGATTGATGAGGTCGGATGATTCGCTGGGGCTATTGATGTCGTACATCAAATCACGGATGCCGTCTATAATGACAAGACCAATTCCCTCCATATTAGCAAGCATATAGTCTATTATCTGCTTTCGCTTGTCGGGTGTGTATTCCCTCAACACGACAAAGATAAAGTCCTCTCTATCCTTATCGGTAGGAAGTCCAGCCAAACGCATGATGCGTTCCATCACCTTATGGCAGTGGTATTTGCTCTGCTCTGTGTCCACATATAGAATTTTACGTTTATTGTCAGGTAAGTATGCTGAATAGTGCAAAACTTCGTCATTCTTCAACGCTGCCGCCACAATAGCGGAAATATTGAACGTCTTTTTACTTTTGGCTTTACCTGTGGATGCGCTAAAATTTCCCAATGTACCGATAGTAGAACCATTTACCCAAAGGATTTCGGGCGGTACATCGTAGGTGTCAGTAATCTTTAAATGAATAGTTTTCCATAGGACTGCAAAATCTTCTCTTGTCATTGCAGCTTCTTTCTTATTTTCCGTCACTTTCTTGTTTTCCATAGCTTTACTTCTTTAAAGGACGGTTACTACTAAGGATATACTTCTGCGCTTCCTGCTCTATCTGCGCCTGTGTCTTGATGGGATTTTGGCGTAGCCATGCCTCCAAATCTGCCCGTTCAAAAAACAGCATCTTACCCTGCGGTTTATAATGGGGTATCAAGTTACCCGAAGTCAGTTTGTACAGGTAGCTTTTGGAAAGATTAAGAAACTTGCTCGCTTCATCAAAGCTAAGCACATTCTTAGTTAAAAACAGCATCTGTTCGAGTTCCTCAACTCGCATCTCTAATGTCTTATCCATATTGCTTTTTTGGATTAAGTGAAACAATATGAAGGTGCGCACCCTCGTTTTCTTTTCGTTAACGAGGGCAAAGGTATTGAGGATTAGCTTGATAGTGGATTAAGCTATGTTTGAGGTCTTAACCTATTCTTAAAGTCTTTTCAGTTGTTTGATATAGTTGTATATGGTTGCAAATCCTTTCTCATGGGAGATGCCTTTCACGTAGTTGGTTGCTGTGGCTAAATCCCCTTGATTGAGATATTTATCCCTACTTTTGTCTTTGGAAAGAAATAGTTTATTGTTAGCAATGACCGATTGCCAATTAGCGGTAATCAAAGACCTACTACTTAATTCCGAAAAAAGGAAAGCTACATATCTATTATTATTTGACCTTAATATTGCATTAGGCTTACAGGAGAGTATCGCTTTCAAGTCATCAACAGTTACAGAAGCATTGAACATCTTAACCTCATTGATGCAATCCGCAATCAATTCTATCTGTTTGTCATTAAGAATTGAACCAAACGGATTTTCCGTTTCAGCAATAGGGGGTACGGCTTTTATCGGAAACTCGGTGTTTGTTGTCGGCTTCTGTTCTTCCTGTTCCTGCTTCGGTTGCGTTTCCGTCTGCGCTCTGTCCTCTTTCTTTTTTCGCAAGTATGCTGAATATCTTTCCAATACAACAACTCTAACTACTACGGAAAAATAAGGCAGTTCTTCATCATAAACTGAATTGTCCTGTTCGTATCGGGAATAATTAAATGAAAGAGGAGAGAATAAAAGGTATTTTCTTTTTTCATCGGGCATCAAGGCTTCATAAAAACCGCTTTCCCAAAAGAAATCGGGTATCGAGTAAAAATTTTGAATATCATCCAGTACGGAATAACGGATATAAAGTTGTGCCAATTCATCTGTGGTACGAATGTACTCCTGCTGTTCCAGTTCATCAGCCTGTTCACAGTTCAAATATTCAGACTTCGCAACAATGCTATCCGTTATAATTTGATAGGCATGATTTATACAACGGTTAAAGATCCCTTGTATATAGTTGAATTTTACTTTCAATTCCTCTTCTGTCATAATTTTCTCAATAAGATATTGTGTACCTTCACACAATTCAGAACAACACAGAAATTAATATATCAAGAAATCAAATTAACTAACATACAACCCCATCCATAAAAGGCTTCATCCTTGCACTAACACGATACATTTTAAAAGTATTTTATCTACTTATATTCAATAACCTTGACAAAACATCTTTTCTGATATGCTCAATAACAATAATTTCATCATTAGAATTCTATAAAAAATTCGTGCTATTTTTGAGTTATCAAAAAACAACACGATTTTTTTATAAATAGAAAAAGCCAAGCAGTATAATTACTGTTTTACAGTCACAACATATAGTGTTGATTCTTTTACCAACTCACCTATTTCAAGAGTTACAACATACTTACCAGCAGATGGAATTAACAGATTATTTACATTAAAAATCAAGTTAAGATTCCCCACCTCTGTTTGCAAATTACTATTATCAATGTCCATATTAAATGGATTAACAAGATATGCATCTTCATTCTCTTTTTTTATAGAGATTTTCAACGTATGTTTACCCTTTTCCTGATTACCCATCACAATTCTAGCCACAATAGCTAACTCTGGGTGAGTAGCAGGAAATTGGATTGCAGAGATAGTATTGAAAGTACCAACAATAACTAACTTCCCTTGATATTCTTTTGCACTATCGCACAATGTGAAAATATCGACTATCATAATTATTTATTTAATTGTTTCCTATTATTACTATTCGCAGAAAGTCCAAGCAATTTGTTCAAATTCTGAAATGGATATTTGATTCTCCCAACAGTTCGCTTTTTAGTTGAGATGAGGCGACCTCCATGTGTAGAAGTTAAACCTTCTTGCTTTTCTACAGACAATTGACGTTTTACATCAACATATACAGTTATAGCGTCAGCTTTCAATTTGTCTCCAACTTCACCATGTATATTCAGTTCATCTCTTAATATTTTTTCTTCTTCAGAAAGTATCAAAGATTCCCTTACTTCTACACTGCTATTTCTGTCTAATTCATATACTAACATTTTTTTTTGAGTTATGGGATCTTCTCTTAAACCTTTACAGTCCTCCCTACGTGTATAAATCTCACATTTCTGACCTTCCACAGTATCTCCTGTATCTATATATTCCGCCATTCTTAATCGTTTTTCGCTATATATTTGTGAACAGATTTATCATTAAAAGAGAATAAAGCCATAAAATCATCTGTTGTCTCTACATTTTTGAGCTTAGGAGTAACTTGCAAGGCAAATTCAATTTCAGTCAAATCTGCATCAACTCCAGCAGGAACAACATAATCATCTTCATTTTTATCTATTTCTTCATCAAAATCATCATCAGAAATATCACCTCTCAGCAGAGAACTATATAATTTAAAATAGTTCCGTTCTCTTGTTCTATTATTTATTGCCCTAACATACAGGTCTTCAAGTCGATTATCCTGCCCTATTAACGTTCGAGTAAATGCACTTGTAGTAGCAGCACCAGCAAAAACTGTAATATCCTGTCCTACAATAGCAGTAGCAGTTATGCCATCTCCCTGTATGTATAATTGAGTATTTTTATCCATCTCCATAACATTTAAGTATTATAGTCTGCTGCAAATATAATAATATTGCACACAAAAAGTTCAAAAAAAGACATCTTTTATAATGCAACATTTTTTTTTGAAGCAATTTAGCATACAAAACAGCAACAACACACATACTACTATTAAGATTAGTCCATTAAATTAGGTATCAGTTTTATTGCTTCCTCTTTCTTCTTGTCAACTATCTTTGCATATATTTGAGTAGTCGCAATGTTTTTATGCCCCAACAGCTTACTAACCGTATATAAATCAGCCCCTAATGTTAGCATCATAGTTGCATGGGTATGGCGTGCTACGTGAAACGAGATATGCTTAATAACCCCTGCATCTTTCGCCCATTTTTGAAGTATTTTATTTATAGTCCCCTCATGCGTCAAAGGAAAAATCAAATCATCGCCTTTTGCTTCATTTTGTTGCGGCAGCCACTTTAACGCTTCATCGGATATAGGTAGATAAAGCGGTTCTTTGGTTTTCTGCATCTTGATTTCAATTCTTATTCTCTCACCGCTTTTCTGCAAATCGTTCCACTTCAAATTTCTTATATCGCTAACACGCAGCCCACACAAACAACTGAAAAGAAAGGCTTGTTTCATTATCTCATATTTGCACTCTGTACCGATAAGTAGTTTCAACTCATCTATTGTCAAATACTCCCTGCGGCTGACTTCCGCTTTTACCTTACTGGCAAAATCAAACTCTTTTGTAGGATTCACCGTAATAATTCCCTCTTTATAGGCTCTATTTATAGCGGTACGCAGCACTCCATAGTAAGCAATAACGGAATTATTACTTAATACGCCCCCAGCCTTTAACAAACCAAACTTGCTTGCTTTCTTCGCTTGTTTCAAGAAATCCACAAAGCTATTTAAGAAGTCCTTATCTATATCACGAAAAGCGATATAATCCCCTCTGAACAACTTTAGTTCACGGATGGTATTACCAACAGTCTTTTCGTAATTCAAGCTGCCACGTTCTTTAGATTGGCTTCTCATGTTCACTAAATAATCAATCACATTCGCTTTTGACTTATTAGTGTTCTGAAAGCCATGTGCATCATTTTGCAACTCTACTATCCGCTTGCTTTGAATGGCTTTTGCAAGAGCCAACGTAGCTTCGTTCTTCGCCTTATCCTCTCTTGTCTTCTCGGGTATAAGGTATAATTTCAAAAATTCATACTGCCGTTTACCGCCAACATAATTTTCTTTTCTAATAACATCACCAGTATAGTAATCCAAATAAATAGACTGGTTACCATTAGCAAGCTGCTTGAATCTAATCCTTACGGGTTCTTTCAATTTAACTTCTTGTTTTTTCTTCGCCATAATTATGTTCTTATTTTGTTACCGATACAAATATAGCGATTTGTTTTGTTACTCCAATGAATACGGGTAACAAAATAGTAACAAAATGAAGGCATTTATTAGACTAAACAAGAAAACAAGGGAAATAAAGGAAATTACACTAAATAAACATAAAACATTTAATATCAATATCTTATATTTAATGTTTTATCTCATTTTTTCTTTTCTTCCACAACTGCCAGCTATTGATGATGTTTTGCCACAGCACGTAGCTTCCGGGGCCAACGGAGGATAGAGGGTTCAAATAGGTGTAAGACATCCAGATCGCTAACACGGTATTTTTTTGTCCCAAGGCTTGTCCGGCACTAATACGGTCATTGTATTTCGTGCCGATGCGCTTTCCCCAATAAAACTGCGCGATACAGGTTATCAAGCCGCCTAAAGCGATCAGGATTTCTACATAAATCTCCGCCTCGCTATTGACCAAGGATTTCACGGTCTGCCCGGTCACGATAGCTAGAGCGACGGCCCAGAGATAAAAGGCCATATCCCGAAGCCCCGCAAGGAAGCGATGGATAGGCGGCATGAATCTACGCAAGAACAAAGCGAGGAAAAACGGGAATAACAGCAATGGGAAGACTTTTCCCAAGATCTTCAAGAATGCGGCGAAGAAAGTAATCTCGGCATGCGGTTCCACTAATGGGAAGACCAGCGGCACGACAATCGCAGCTAATAGATTCGATAATAAGGTATAAGTAGTCAGACTAGAGGCGCTTCCCCCTAATTTACCCGTAATCACGGCGGCCGCCGTAGCGGTCGGGCAAATCAGGCAGACCATCGCTCCCTCGAACACATCCCGGTATTCCTCTCTCATTGGCAGCCAGAGCAATAAGGCGGCAAGCACCAAACTGGAAATCGCTTGGATAAGCAATAGCCAACCGTGCCAAGGGCTGGGCATCAATTCCCGGACAGAGATCTTACAGAAGGTCAGGAGCAACTGCGCAAAAATCAAAAAGGGCGTCAGATACGCTATTAAAGTGTACATGAACGGCTTTGTAGGCTCCAGAAAAGTAACATTGGCGAAAACAAAATACCCTATCGCACCCGCTAACATGGAGATAGGGAGTGTCCATGTCTTGAAGAATTTCAACATAACGCCTATTCTTTTAATTCGGGATGCAAAATAACATCTTTCCACCGAAAGAGGCAAGAGAAACGGGGATTAATTAGGGATAAAGAGAGACGGGACATGCCCCGTCTCTACATTAGATATTCTTACAGCTTAGTTTTAATGTCCTTATTCCGTAACGGGGGATAGAAAGACGCATTGAACTGGCGCCTTTCTTCTCGGTGACGGTTAAGTCCTCAACCAGACGGTTATCCAATTCCACCAAGCTCGCTTTCACGTCTTGTCCTTGAAAGATTATCGTTTTAGGGGAGGCATCGCTTTGGGCATTGAATAGGCGGATATAAAGGTCATTCCCTTTATAGGTCATAGAAACCAACTCGTAGGCATTATTCTCTATCCGGAAAAGGGAACCGGATGTCAAGGTAGCATCGCCACCCAAGGTTGCGACCAAAGGCTCATTGCGTCGTTCGCTTTGTGTCCAAATACGGCTTTTCTCCCAAGTTCCGGCATGAGGGATCAAGGCATACGAGATCTCGGTCGGACGGTCTATGATATAATCCCGGCCCCACAAGCCTTTACCGGCGTATTGTACGTTCAAGGCCAATGGGAAATCCTTACCATGCGCATAGCTGGTCGTATGATCCGTGAATAATGACAGACCGCAAGAGTTATCCTTGCTCGTAACATCCACCCAATTCAAAATGATATTATGCTTGATGCTATCCCAACGATTGAAAAAGGTATTCTCCAACCGGCTCTCGCAAACATCGAACGGAGCGTCCTTATAAATCTGTTGGTTGGCGATCTGGGTAGGTAGATACACCAGAAGTTTGTAACGGTCGTCATAAAATGCCTTACGGGGATTATCCGCACGGAATTCGATACCCGGCTCACCAATGCGAGGGTTTCCTGTCCAATCCAGTTTAACATTCATATCGATGCGAGGCTCTCCCTGCGTTAACCGGATCGTTTGGGTAAATGAATACTTTCCGATCTTGCCTTTCACAGCTACCTTCACGAATAAGGGCCCTTGCTCCAACACGCTCACCTCAGCCGGTTGATCCATACTGGAAAGGAAACCACCCTCATCGATAAAATATCCCCGAAGCTCATTGAACCCACGTTCATTCCGGTTATCCACGAATTCCTTGCCTCGTACGGCTTTCGCTTTCAAGCTTTCTATTACACCTCCTTTAGAGGGGTTTAGCACCAAGGTGTATAAATCACTTTCCATGCGAAACGTACCGTCTTTCTGTCTCTCAGCCTTCAAGGTTCCAGACTGTTTATCCTCTGCCTTCCGGATCGCATAAGAGGCATAACCGGCTGAGGGGACTTGCGCACGAAACAAGAGTTTTGAAATGCCGTCTTCCGTCAACCATTGAGCCGGTTGTTTCTTTCCTTGCTTATCAAGAACCACCCAATCAGAGTTTCTCCATGAGACGGGAACTTCCACCGCCACCAATTCATTCCGGTCGGTAGCCAAGGTATTATATACGTACACCGTGGATTCACCTTCCTTTTCTTTCAATAAGGACAAGGCGTTATCAATTATCTGACGGCTGTTTTGATTGGTCACCCCAGTCCAATCCGTAACCGTCTCCGCCCATGTCTTTTTCCCTTGTAGTTGATTGTAAGGAACGATCCAGCAATCATGATGCTGCGACAATAAAAGCGTGCGCCATCCCTCATCGATACGTTCGGTCGGCCATTCCATGCCTTTGTATAAGCGAGCGTAAGCCGCCATTTTCTCCGCACGCACGATAGCGTTCTCGGCTACCCGTACCTCTCCGGCCAAACGCTGCATGACCTGCGTTCCCCACATCAAGCCACCTAGGACATCCTCTTGCGAGAAATACCAATCATCCTGAGTAGTCCCGACGGAGCAGTCTTGGATGTAATTCCGCCAAGTCTTATAGGCGGTCGGCGTATAATAGGCCGCCGTATCCTGTCCCAGCCAAGGGCCTTTATCCCAGCCATGGCTCCATGCAGCGTCTTGTATACACATTCCGACCGGGTGCTGAATACCGGTATCCAAGCATTTATGGATGTAGTCCTTCGTATTGAACCACGAGATGGATTGCCAGCAAGAGCCGGGTTGTAAATCCTCGCAGGCGTAACGGGGGACGGTGGTAAATCTCGTACCATCCGGCCCTACCCAATTCACCAACTCACCTCCGTAGGCGCTTACGTAGCCACCCCACATCGTATTCGGGTTCTTAGTAGAGGCATACGAGAAGCCGAATGACTTCAATATATAGGGCAGGCAACTGGTAAAGCAAGGCTCCTCCGCCGAATAGGTGGTGAATACCGCCTCGGGGAAATGTTTCCGGATCAGCCGTATTCCATATTCGAATTGGCGGATAGCGCTCTCGCCGGATGTCCCGAAGAAATAACTTTGGGCATAGGTCGGGTTTACGTACTCGATCCGCCCGCTCTCCACGGATTGATCCTTAAATAAGCGCTTGAAAGCCTCGTAACCTTCAGGGTCTCGTTGCCGTACGACTTCCCATGATTCAGGCTCGATCTCGATATTGATATTCCAGTTGGGATTCTGCCTTAATTTCTGGGCGATAAAGGCGGTCTGCCCCACCGGGTAATGCCCGTAGATACCGCCATGATAGCCATCGATGAAATAGGCTTGTTGGGCATCTGCCCAACCGGCCAACAAGAATTGGCTTAATACGAATATCGCTAGTTTCTTTTTCATATAATATGTACTATTAATTCACATTTAGAATACTTCCAGTCGGTGGGAGACGGGGCACGCCCCGTCTCTACAAGTCTGTAAATTTCTTGATCTCTATTCGCAAGGGGATTGGTTTATTTTGCTCATAGATCTGGTTAACCAGATCCTGTTGCTCATTCACGCAATCCTCACGAATCCCCTTGTGCATGTATTGTAGCCAAAGGTCGCCGTTCCATTGCAAGAAGATGTCGTGGGGACGGTATTTGCGCAAGGTGTCCACGGCAGCCTCGTTGCAGGCCCAAAGCATGCCCGTCTTCCGCATCAAGTTATATTCCACCCAATAAAATTCACGCATCTTACGCTCTTTCAACCAGCGTTCCTCGTTCATCTGGCGGATCTTCATCGCTTGTTTATACTGCGGGGTATTCTGAAGAAGAGCCATATTGATGCCTCGCTCCAACTCCCTCGCCGTAAAACGACCGATAAACTCCCTACCGATCGTTAACCCGTAATATCCATCCGACAAACCGCTCACGGACAATCCCTCATAATTCATCTCATCCATAAAAGGGATAACACTCAAGGCATCTGCCTGCGTATGTTTCTCATTATCATAATAAGAGGTATCGATAGGATACGGAAGTGATTTCGCCTCGTACGTAAAAGTAAGGTTATCCGAGGAAACAGACAAATCCGAGACACGGCAATTATCCGAGCGAGTCACCTTTTTCCCCGCTCCGTCTATCCGGATATCGGCTACCGGCTTACCGGCCAGACCTTGCGCCTTCAAGAAGAGATAAGCCATGACCAGATGCCCGTCCGTAGAGGGATGTATACGATCCTTCCCGCATAAGGTATACATGGAATCCTCCGCTTGCTCCCATTGGTTGATCGCTACCATCGGGCGGTTAAAATCCACGAATCCCCATTGATTCTCCCGGGCCCGGGCATTCTGGAAATCCACGATCTCCAAGATTGGCGTATTCTTCCCCGGGAAAGCGACCTTATTGAAACGAGAAGTCTCGTCATAAGGAGAGCTTCCGATCAAGATTTTCCTCACCTCCGGATACTTCTTATAGACCTCCTCGATAAGGGCATAATCCCGGCAAGCTTTCTCTACCCGGTTCCGGGCGATCGTATCCGCCCCCGGCTTCCGAAAATCCATATAGCCGACATCGTTCATGCCAAAAGATAGCGTCACCACCGTAGGCTCATGTTCGAAAACCTTATCCAACCGCTGGTAAATCATCTCGGCTACATCCCCACCTACTCCCTCGTTAAAGATATCGATGCGTTGATCCGGGAAACGGGTCATATAATACAGCCAGATATATGAATGATAATGCCCACCGCAAGTAATGCTGTTTCCCACGAAGGCGATCCGATCTCCTTTCTGAAACGGAGCTATCGACTGAGCATATACTCCTGCAAGACCTGATAAAAGCAAACAGACAAACCAAACATATCTTTTCATCTCTATTTCTCTCTTCTCTAATTTTCTGTGATGAATAATATATACCGTGTTAAAAAATATTACTATCAATAGTAATCGTATTTATCATGGATAATAATCCGGATTACTACGGATAGTAATATCCTTCCACACACCTCTAGTCTAGAGAATCGCCCGCTTACTTTTAGCGAACGACATCCTCACCAAGCAGAGGGTTCAGTTCTTTCTCACGCAAAGGTACCGGGAAAACCAAATCCGATTCTTTAAACGGATACGTATGATTAACCGCCTGATAGCCGAATAAATCAACCATTTGCTTCGAAACCGGATCAAACGCACGGTGAGTACGCAACATATCATACCATCCTGTAAACTCATAACAGAGTTCCCACGCACGTTCTTTCAATACTTGATCAACCGTGATTGAAGTCGGTCTCGCCTCATTGGGCAACGCACGGTGACGAACTTGGAAATAAGCATCCACAGCTATAGCGTCGGAAGTAGATCCACCATCCAAGGTAGCTTTTGCCTCCGCACACATTAATAGAACGTCCGCATAACGGTAAACCGGAATATTCGCCCCGCTCTTTCCTGTAGATTCGGCATTCTCATCCCAATATTTGCATAAATAAGGAACATCCAAAGTAATCGTTGTCTCCGGATCACCATATTTGGGTTTAGAAGTATAGAAAAACTCCTCATTCCGTTTACGAATATCTTGGTCATCATAACTTTCATAAAACTCTTTACGAGGAGCCAAACCACCCCCATAAGCCGGAGTAATGGAAATCGGTTGTTCCGGATAAGGCAAAAGGCCAAAATGGAAAGGAGCCCCGGCATCTTGCGCCTCACGCTGGATCATAAAAATATGCTCACCACTATTTTCGTTCTCTGACGCACGCAAATCCTTATAATCAGCGAACAAGCTAAAGGCTCCACTATCAATAACCTCCTTGGCTTTCTCGTAAGCCAATTGATAATACTCATTTCCTTTTTGAAGCGGATAACCTGCCATTGTCAAATAAACCTTAGCTAAAAGGGTCTTGATCGCTCCCATAGAGACATGGCCTGTTTTATCACTCCAATCCAGCCCGGACTGCTCCGCCTTTTTCAAGTCTTCCACGATCTGGTTATAAATATCTTCCTTAGGAGACCTGGGGATCTTCACCGTATTCAAGTCTACCGTAGGTTCCGTCTTCAACGGGATATCCCCGAATAATTGTACCCCTTGGAAATAGTAATATGCCCGCAAGAAATAAGCCTCTCCCAGATACTTCGCTTTCTGGCTCTCGCTAATAATATCCGTAGCGGAAACATTTTGAATCACGCTATTACAATTTTCCAAAGGAAAGAAAGTAGCCTTCCAGAAGTTACGAATAATGCCGTTACTCTCTTCCAAACCGGAAAGCAACAAGAACTGGTTCTGCTCATTACCGGCCGCACGAGGACGATAACTAGTACCTACAAGATATTCCAAGTTAAAAAGGTGAACTGTAGCAATCTCGAGGTCGGAACTCAACAGATCATCAAGCCCGTCATAAGTGCCATCCACAGCCGCCTTTATCTGGTTCTCTGTCGTATAATATTCAGAAGGACTCAAGAAGGTTTTCGGGTCTTCCTCTAAAAAATTCGTACAGGATGTAAAAGCCATTGTCGCAGAAAGCAAGCCACACATCCATACATGCGCTTTATTTTTCATATCTTAGTTTTTTACGAAGTAAAGATTAAACAATTAGAAATTAACACCTAAAGTAAATGAATACGTACGAGGTTTGGGATAGGTATAAAAATCCACTCCTTGCTCAAATACAGCATCATAACTCGTCACCTCCGGATCACTACCAGAATAGTTCGTAATCAAGAACGCATTCTCCACATTGAATCCCAAGGATAAACTCTTGATGTGAGCGGCAGAAAGCATACGGGAACTAAAGTCATATTTCAAGCCGATATTACGTAAACGCAAGAACGAACCCGGCTCACAACTCCAAGAATCTACGTCATTCTCATATCCATCTCCCGGAAGGCGCAAGCTAGGCACCATCGTGTTTTGGTTTTCCGGCGTCCAAGCGTTCACCGGAATGTCCGCATAAGCATTGGAGAATGTCACACGGTTACCCATCAACTGGCGAGTGAAGTTAATCAACTTATTACCATATACCCATTGCAAATCAAACATAAACGTGAAGCCTTTCCACGAGAATGTATTTGTCATATTCATCTCGAATTTAGGAGCGCCATTTCCGATATAGTCTTGGTCTTCGCCATCCTTCATTCCATTACCATTCTTGTCCCAATACTTGATATCGCCGGGTTTCTTATTATACTTAGCGGCTTCTTCCGCCTCATCAGTAC
Source organism: Parabacteroides sp. Y3-G-102 (assembly GCF_023656845.1). Lineage (NCBI taxonomy): Bacteria > Pseudomonadati > Bacteroidota > Bacteroidia > Bacteroidales > Tannerellaceae > Parabacteroides > Parabacteroides sp. Y3-G-102. The sequence goes on from NZ_JAMOKU010000010.1 coordinate 78,669, forward strand.
CCCATGTACCTAGGCGAACATAGCCGTAAAGAGCATTTAAAGGATGTCCCTCTTCAATGCGTCCTCCCCACTTACCGATAATATTATCATTTATATCCAGTACCATCGAGCGGTTCATCGTATAATTCCAAGAGGTAGTCCATAAGAAATCACGGCTTTGGATATTGCGTGTATTCAAGCTCATCTCAAGACCTTGATTACGGATCTTACCCAAATTTGTCATAGTCTTCTCATATCCCGAGTTAGAAGGCAATTGTAGCTCATACAATAAATCAGTCGTAATCTTATGATAATAATCCGCCATAAACTCGATACGCCCATTAAAGAAACTCAAATCGATACCCGCGTCAAGTTGTCTGGATTTCTCCCAGCGTAAATCCGGATTTGCCATACTTTTCAACGTAACGATCGTCGTCATATCCTTGCCAAAAGGAAGGCGTTTATTCTCATAACGTGCCATAGACGCATAATCACCGATTTCTGCGTTACCCACCGTACCGTAGCTCAAACGGACTTTCATATCATCAATCACCTTTTTTGCGTTCTCGAAGAAATTCTCATTGGATACACGCCAAGCGGCCGAGAATGAAGGAAAGAAACCATATTGGTTATTCAAGCCAAAACGAGAAGAACCATCCTCACGGAAAGAAGCGCCCAATAAGTAACGATTGTCAAAATTATAGTTGATACGGGCATAGTAAGAATTCATCTTATTATCCGTATAGTCTGAGCCAACCTTAGAACGTACGGTGCCGACTCCCATATTATTATACTCAAAATAATCATCGAAGAAATTCTCGGCCCCTAGCTCGCTTTTCTCTGTTTTTGAGTAATACCAACTAGCTCCCGCTACGACATTCAAGTTATGCTTATTCCAGCTTTTATCAAAAGTCAAGTAGTCCTCATTTGTCCACGACATCGTATTTCGATGTGCTTTCTCCGCTTTACCCTTTTGAGTATCTCCATAGCCGAATAAGGTACTCGGGTTATAAGATGAATTGATATAAGAACCATCTTGACGGCTGAAGCTAGTCGTTAACTTTAGCCAAGAGGTAATTTTAAACGTACCGATCACATTAGCCAACGTGTACTGATTCTTATCGATATTCTTACGCTCCTTTAAAATCCTCACGGGGTTCTCCGTATCTTCCGCACCGGGATAATCCCCCTTACGGGAATAGGTACCATCCTCATATTGGATAGGAAGGAACGGCAATGCTTCCAATGTATACCGAGAGATCGCATTCTCCGAGTTTCGGGCATTACTAGATCCTACATTCAACATGGCCTGTAAATGGAACCATTCTTTCAAATCCCATCCTACATTGATAAAAGCGTTCAACTGACGTTTATAAGTCTCCAACATAATACCCTGATTATCTTTATAACTTACATTCGCCACAGCGGTCAGCTTATCACTTCCTCCGGAGAAACTAAGTGAATGCTGATGAGAAAAAGCCGTACGGGTTACGGCATCCTGCCAGTCCGTATCATATTTCGGAGTCCCGTCCGGATTGAACAGGTCATTCTTATGCGTAAACATATTGCTCGGATCCAGATGGGGAGCGATACGTCCCGGTTGAGCCTCATAAGCACGCTTGAATACATCCAAAGCCTCTTCCGCATTTAAGACATCGACTTTACGAGCTAACGTTCCGGCAGACAAAACGGTATTATACGAGATATTCGTTGTATTTTTCTTACCTTCCTTCGTTGTTATCACCACAACACCATTCGCACCTCTCGCACCATAAATAGAAGAGGAAGTAGCGTCTTTCAAGATATCGATAGACTGAACTATATTCGGATCAATCTGGTCCGGATCCACGCCAACCACACCATCGACCACATATAGCGGTGTATTGGAAGAATTCAAAGAACCGATACCACGGATTTTTATCGCAGGGCTACCACCCGGCGCACCAGAATTCAAAGCGATATTAACACCCGCTACCTTTCCGGCCAATCCTTGGAATACGTTCGTGGCATTCGGACGCTCCAATAACTTCTCCGAGTCTACGGAACCCACTGAAGTTGACAAGTTTCGTTTCAACATCGTACCATATCCAACGACAACGACCTCTTCAAGCGCTTTATAATCCTCGGCCAACTTCACGTTAAACAGTGTACGATTCCCGACCTCGATCTCTTGCTCCGCATAGCCGATATAGGAAAATGACAGGATATCGTTATTAGCCGCATCCAAGCTAAACTTTCCATCCAGATCCGTAACGGTACCGACCGTCGTACCCTTAATCACAACATTGGCCCCAATAACCGGTATGCCATCCGGATCCGTAACGGTACCGGAGATCTTTTTCTTTTGTTGCTGTACGGCGTCTTTCTTCAAGATCGTGATGTGCTTACCTGATATGCGGTAGGTCAAGTTCGTGTTTTTCAACAACTCATTCAACACGTCGGTAACTTGGCGATTCTTCACCTGTATATCCACCTGCTTACTATTATCGATATCCTCGCTCTTATAGAAAAACATGAACTCGGTCTGTTTCTCAATCTCCGAGACGACATCATAGAACGTCCCGTTCTTTACTTCTACCGTAACTTGAGCTTTTTGCGCATAGGTATCCGCCGAGACATGCAATATACCCAGTATAAAAAAAAGCAATGTGATCTTCATGATTGATTTAAATTTTTTAGGTAATAGATCATCACTATTCCAAACTTTTCCCATAAATTTGTAAATGTTTTTTTATTAAGGACTTACCTCGATCGCACGGTTTCAGCGGACTGGCGAGAAAGGTGATTCATAAATTAAGAACGAATAAGGATCGGGGATGAGTGGTGTCAGTCCCGATTCTTTTTTTGTGATCAAGTATTTGTCATAGGCAATTCCAATGTTTAAGGTTATACATCTATTATTTTGTTATTTGCTTCTCGCCGATATCAGAATATCTTTTCCGTCTTTCATGAAAGTGAATTGTTTCTCCGAGTTAATAATATCCAACACCTCTTGTATACCTTGATCCAAAGAGAAGGTTCCCGTGTAGCGGATGTTCCGCAGACTGTCATGCGCCAAGCGGATATTTACCCCATAGTAATTCTCCAGACGTTTTACGATAGAGACTAAGGTCTCATCCTTGAAACGATATTTCCCTCCTACCCAAGCGTTCGAGATCGAGGCATCTGTCTCTGACAAGAAAATAGAGCCGGTCCGGTTATCCGACCGGGCTTGTTGATTCGGCTTTAGCTTCATGCTACTCATTTTCCGTCCTTGAGCGTCAAAAGATTCCAACAGGATACTACCACTTAATAAGGTGGTGACGCTAAAGCGATCATCGTTGAAAGCCTGTATATTGAATGAGGTTCCGAGTACCGTGATTTGTTGGTTCTTTAGTTTTACGATGAAAGGTTTCGAATGATTCTTCGCAACCTCGAAATAGGCCTCACCCTCCAGATGAACCACACGCTCATCTCCATTAAAAGAGGTGGGGTATTTAAAACGGGTGGAAGCATTGAGTATGATCTTGCTGCCGTCGGATAGCAATAGCGTGTTCGCACGTCCGCCTTTTTCCACTACGATCTCGTTATATTCCGTATCGCCGGCATATAAACGATTGCTTATCCATTGATTCATACCCACACCTACTCCCATAGCGATTACGATAATCGCCGCATATCTCAAGAATGAAAGCCAGAACTGTTTGCCAAGGACCTTGGATTTCATAGATACGCCAGAGATCGCATCCAGCTTTCCAGCCATTCGCTCCCAACTACGCTCCACGGAATAATGGTTCAAGAACGCCACTTCTTTCCGAGTGTCAAAAAGCCCCTTAAGCTCAAAGAAGTGGGCTTTATTAGCGTCACTCTCATGAATCCAAGCATCCAACACCCGAAGTTCATCCTCTTGAATCTCGTTCTGCAAATAGCGTATGATCAGTTCTTCTATCGAATTATTAAATTCCATTTTCTGTTTCATTTATAATATATACGACCGGTTCCCTCTTTTTACTTACGTATTCTACCGTATTTTCATCTAAAAAATAAAACCAGTGCCAGAAGTGCCAACACATTCCGTATGATCTTCAATCCTTTATAGAGTTGCGCCTCTACCGTACGTTGAGAGATATTTAGCATTCCTGCGATCTCCACTGATTTCTTCCCGTCCACATAAGCCAACGTAAAAACCTCTCGGCATCTGTCCGGTAACTTGGCTATTTCCCGGTAAACGGAGTCCAGACGCTCTTTCTCCAGCTCCGCCGCATCCGACTGATTATAATAACCTATCTCCTCTATCTTTAGTCTACGAGCAACCTCATCCGCATAAGTCATTTCTATTGATTTATGCTTTAGGTAATCGAGGCAAGCATTTTGAACGGAACGGAATAGGTATGTCTTCAAGCCTTCTTCCACGGAATAAATCTCTTTCTTTTGCCAGATCTTGATGAATATATCATGCACTAAATCTTCCGCCGTATCGCTATCCACATATTTCGAGGCATAAAAGATCAGTCTGGGGGCATTCTCCAGATATAATAATTTAAATTTATCTAACTCATGGTTCTTAATAATATAGTCTTTCATGCTCAATGTGGACATTTCTTGTATTATATTAGACAATTCAAGGCTTCTCCTTTATCTATATACGATCATAGAAACAGATCTACTTACGCCCACACGAAAAAAATAACACAAAAACAAAAAGCCCTATCCGAACTTAATCAGATAGGGCTTTCAGATTATTCTATCGCTAGATATTATCTCAACGGGATATATTGTACAAACGCCTCGATCGCCTCATAAGAAGCCAAACCTAATTGACGATACAACTCCGCAGTAGCACGGTTGCGATCTTCGGCACGCTGCCAGAACAAACGCTCGTCGTCACCTAGATACGGAGCGCTCTCGGCCTGCGATTGATGCTTCAAGATAGCGTTACGTTTGAAGCGCAACTCCTCCGGACTGATAGGTACGGCCATCTCGATATGGTCCATTTCCCATTCTGCCCATGCGCCGCGATACATCCATACACGGCAGTTCTTCATCCATTCCTCGTCTTTCACCTCGTCGATAGCGGCCAGTACGGCATCCAGACAAACCTTGTGAGTTCCGTGCGGGTCAGCCAAGTCACCGGCGACAAACATTTGATCCGGCTTGATCTCGAGCAACAGCGCCTTTACGATATCCTTGTCGGCCTCACTCAAATCATTCTTTTTCACTAATCCGGTCTCGTAGAACGGAAGATCCAAGAAATGAACATGATCGTCCTTCACGCCCGAGTAGCGGCAACCGTGACGGGCTTCCTCACGACGGATCGTTCCTTTCATAAAGAGGACATCCTTTCTCTCCGGCTCGCCGTTCTCCACCTTCTCGTAACGCAGGTAGTTGATGATCTCGTTCGCTTTATCCTTCACGGCCGAGTCGGGAGAGTATTTCTCACATACATCACGCAAATACTCGCAATAACGGATTACCTCCTCGTCGCCTACGGCAATATTACCGGAAGTCTCGTAAGCCACATGCACATCATGATGTTGGTCGCACAAACGGCGCAAGGTACCGCCCATGGAGATCACGTCATCATCCGGGTGCGGACTGAATACGATCACTTTCTTCGGATACGGGTTAGCACGCTCCGGACGATTGGAATCGTCGGCGTTCGGCTTGCCACCCGGCCATCCGGTAATCGTATGCTGGATATCATTGAATATCTTGATATTTACATTATACGCCGAACCATACAGGGCTAACAACTCACCCAATCCGTGCTCGCTATAATCCTTGTTTGTCAATTTCAAGATCGGTTTGTCCGTCAACTGACACAACCAAACGATCGCACGGCGGATCAACTTATTATCCCACTCGCAGCTAGTCACCAACCAAGGATGGCTGATACGAGTCAAGTCGTAAGCGGCTGAAAGATCGATCACGACCTTGGCGTTCGGATGATTCTGCAAATAGCTGGAAGGAACGGCATCGCTAACCTTGCCCTCAACGGTCTTAGCGACAATGCTAGCCTTATCCTCGCCCCAAGCCATCAAGATCACGCTGCGGGCGTTCATCATCGTAGAGATACCCATCGTGATGATACCTGCCGGGACATTCTCCTGCGAAGGGAACGTACGGGCAGCCTCCTTGCGGGAAACGCCTTCCAACAAGACCATACGGGTATGCGAGCTGATCGTCGTTCCACCCACGTTGAACATGATATTGCTGGAGTTACCGATACCTAGCAACATGCAATCGATACCTCCCACGGATTGGATCGTCTCCTCATACTGGCGACAGAAATCTAGGATAGCGTCTTTCGGCATGCTTCCGTCCGGGCAATAGATATTCGCAGGATCGATATCGACCTGATCGAATAACTCCTCTTTTAGGCGAGCCAGATTTCCGGCGCTGGGATTAGCCAATGGATAGAACTCATATTCCACGAAAGCAATCACGTTGCGGAAACTTAATTTCTCCTCTTTATGCATACGGATCAACTCCTTGTAAACGCTTAGCGGAGAACGTCCGCCGGGTAAAGCGATCACGAAGGGCTTACCAATATCTTGTTTTTTACGGATTTGTGTTGCTATCTCTTTAGCGATAGCGAAAGAACCTTCCTCGGCCGATTCATAAATGTTTGTCGGAATCTTTTCCAAACGGGTTAAAACTGAATGCTCGAAAGCATTTTCCGGGCGATAATACCGCAACGGTATACGCGTCAGAGTAATTTGAGAACTAAGGTTCGTTTTCATGTTTAATTATTGATTTAGTATTACAATCTTACTTGAATCACAAATATATGAAATAAGTACTGATTTCGCCATACGTTGATAGAACAAATTTATTAGCCGAAAGGTTTGATCTATATCGCCTAAAAATAAAAAAGGACCGTCCCGGCCAGCCAAGACAGCCCCTCTCTTTATTATTAACGTGTTTAGACCAATGTATTTGTCTCCGGAACTAAGTTTCCCATGCTCCATACCGCACGCACGTTCAACTTACGATCCAAGATCACGATATCCGCATCCTTCCCTCTTTGCAAGGTTCCGGTGCGATCGCTTACCCCCATCAGGCGGGCCGGAGTCTCGGAAGCCATACGGACTGCATCGGCCAAAGGAATGTCAGCCTTCTGCACCATCGTACGTACCAGTACGTCCATCGTGGCGATACTTCCCACCAATGAAGAATGATCCGCCAACTTGCATACGCCATCCTCAATGATAATGCGGGGATCGGATAACGGCTTACCCTCGTTGGCTGCGCATGAGAGAGCGTCCGTAACCAAGCAAGTACGTTCCACTCCTTTCAACTTATAGACCAATCGGAGGATCGTAGAGGGTAAATGACGCCCGTCAGCAATCACCTCTACCGTCATATCGTCCATCAAGAAAACACTTTCCACCGTTCCCTCGTACTTATATTCACGACGCTTATGGAAACCAGGCATGGCGTTATAGAAATGAGCCGCATGCGTGAAACCGGCATTGTAAGCGGTCTTAATATCATCAAACTCCGCTTCCGTATGCGAGATAGCGGATAGGATTCCCCTCGACTTCAAGTATTGGGCGAACTCAAGCGCACCCGGTATCTCCGGGCTGGAATCCCAACGCTTGATGCAATCCGTGCGTTCCAATATCTCTTTATACTCTTTCGGGTCGGCGGAATTCTCCTTATCGATAAACAGGCTCGCCGCCATCTTCGGATTCAGATACGGTCCCTCGATATGCAATCCCAAGATAGGGCCGTCTTTTTTCCTCATCATCTCCTCGCATACGGCCACCGCCTTATCGATCACCCCGATTTCCGGAGCCAGCACGGTAGGGAATATCGTCGTGGCCCCATGCTTCTGATGGGCAGCTACCGCACCGTGGAAAGCCTCTTCCGTACATTCGGAGAAGTCGAAGCCCCCACCGCCATGGATATTCATCGCCACGAAACCGGGGACGATAGACATTCCTTTCGCGTCCACCACCTTGGCGCCAATCACCGCTAAATCGCTATTTGTAACCTCTAAGATCTTCCCGTCGCTAATCAATACGGAACCATCCTTCATCCATCCTTGCGGCGTAAGGATATGGCCATTTATAATCTGTGTCAACATAATCGTTCTTGTTTAGAATAGTTTATTCGTACCTTCAACCAACTTACCCATCGCCCAAACCGCACGGACATTCAAGTCACGGTCCAACAAGACGATATCGGCGTCTTTGCCCCGCTGCAAGGTTCCCTTGCGATCGGATACGCCCATGATACGGGCGGGAGTCTCCGAGGCCATACGCACGGCATCCTCCAAGGGAATCTCGGCCTTTTGCACCATCGTACGGATCAAGCGGTCCATCGTGGCGACACTACCCGCCAAGGCCGAGCGGTCGGCCAACTTACACACGCCATCCTCGATGATGACACGGGGATCGAAAGCGACTTGGCTATCACTGGCGGCGCAAGCCAAGGCATCCGTGATCAGACAAGTGCGTTCCACACCTTTTATCTTATAGACCAGACGAAGGATCGTAGGCGGCACATGGATACCATCCGCAACGACCTCGACGGTCATATCATCGAGCAGATAGATGCTTTCCACCGTTCCCTCATACTTATACTCGCGGCGTTTATGGAAGCCCGGCATGGCGTTATAGAAATGGGTGGCGTGGGTATAACCTACCTCATAAGCGGTCAAGATATCCTCAAACTCGGCTTGGGTATGCCCTACCGAGGCGAGTACGCCTTTCGAGGTGATATATTTACCGAACTGCATCGCTCCCGGAAGTTCCGGAGCGGCGTCCCAGCGCTTGATGCAATGCGTTTCCTCCAACAGAGGGATATATTCCTCGGGATCGGGATTCTTGATATTCTCAGGGATTTGTCCACCAGCCATTTTCATATTGAAATAATGTCCTTCTAAGTGAAGCCCCAGAACCGGGCTATCTTTCTCGGCCATCAGTTTCTCGGTGGTCTCGGCGGCGGCACGGATCATCGGGATGGTAGAAGAGGATAAGGTGGGGAAGATACTGGTCGTACCGTGTTTCATGTGCGTGGCTACCGCCGCACGGAAAGCTTCCTCGGTACCTTCCATAAAATCACGGCCTCCACCTCCGTGCACGTGAATTTCCACACCCCCGGGGACGATATACATACCTTTGGCGTCTATCAAGGTTGCCCCTACTACCGCTAAGTCGCAGTTTGTTACTTCTAAAATCTTACTGTCGCTTATCAGTACCGAGCCGTCTTTCAGCCAGCCCTGCGGGGTAAGAATCTTTCCATTAATGATCTGAGTTAACATGATATGAGTTTTAAGCTTTCGCGTTTTTTTGGATAGCAAAGTTAAGGACTTTCTTTTTAAAACGAGTAAGCTATTAAAGGTTATTTTCAAGGAATAATCAAAATGACACTTTGTAATCCGAACCTCCGGAGAACCGAATATTCCGGGCCTAAGTACTGCTCGCCTCCAAATCCGAAAGAAAATTTCAGCAAACAACTAATAGCCAACTCTATACCCAAAAAGAGCCTTTTATTCTAGCGAAATCAATTCATCCTAATTCATATCAAAGGGAAAGATTGGTATCATTTATAGGGTTACAATAGGGTTCTAGCAGGGTAAGAATGCCTATTCACGAGTAGTCATAACCCTATTCTTGAGTAGTCACGATGCCCAACGGCGGCATACGCATCGGCCGATGGCAGTACTGGCGTAGCCCAACGCAGCCTATCACGCATGAGAAAAGGGATATTCTCCCCTTTAAAAGCCAGCTCTCGTACTCTCCCTTCCGCTATTTTGCGTCATCAATAACAAGCGCTTGTCACGAAAACAGGAGTATTTGGATCAAAAAGATCAGATAAGCAGCCTTTCACTGACTAGCAGCCTTTTCATGAATCCTGCGTATTCAGCTCTTCCAACTCCATTGTCCGTTCGGTCCATAAATCCATCGCATCGGAAAGTTCTTTTTTTAGGGCAGAATATTCACCGTAGAGAGAAGCGTCGGAGGCACCTTCCGGCGTAGCCAGCTTCGCCTCGATAACGGCAATGCCATTCTCAAGCTCCGAGATACGGGCCTCGGCCTCGGCAACTGCTTTCTCCGCTTTCTTAATCGCTTTACTCAGTTCCTTCCTTGCCTCATAGGAGAGCTTGTTTTGAGATACCTGAGCCTCACCGGTACCGGATGTGGAAGTGCTCGTCCCGGTAGAACGTTCCAATTCACGCAAGCTATCCATTTTCTTATGCTCCAAGAAATTATAGATGCCGCCTAAGTGCTCGACGACTTTCTGGTTACCGAACTCATAGACCTTATCGACTAGGCCATCCAAGAACTCACGGTCGTGGGAAACCAGAATCACCGTGCCGTCGAACTCCCTCAAGGCGTCTTTCAGCACGTCTTTCGAACGCATATCCAAGTGGTTTGTCGGCTCATCGAGAATCAGCAGGTTGACCGGCTCCAATAACAAGCGGATCATCGCCAAACGGGTACGCTCGCCACCCGACAGGACTTTCACCTTCTTATCGGAAGCCTCGCCACCAAACATGAAAGCGCCTAGGATATCCCGTATCTTCAAACGGATATCTCCTTGCGCTACGTAATCGATCGTATCGAAAACGGTAAGATTCTCGTTCAATAGTTGCGCTTGGTTCTGGGCGAAGTAACCGATCTTCACGTTATGACCCAACTGGAGCTTTCCGGTGAAATCGGTAATCTCTCCCATGATACATTTCACCAAGGTAGATTTACCCTCACCGTTCTTTCCGACGAAAGCGACTTTATCACCCCGGTTGATCGTCAAGGTCACATGGTCGAAGATCAGATGATCGCCATAACGCTTCGCCACCTCCTCACAAATCACCGGATAGGAGCCGGAACGGGGAGCAGGCGGGAATTTCAGCCGCAGCATGGCTGTATCCACATCGTCTACCTCGATACGTTCCACTTTCTCCAATTGCTTGATGCGGGATTGTACTTGTACGGACTTCGTGGCTTTATAACGAAAACGCTCGATAAACGCCTCGGTATCGGCCAATTTCTTTTGTTGGTTCTCATAAGCGCGCTGTTGCTGCTCACGGCGTTCTTGGCGAAGTACGACGTACTCCGAATATTTCACTTTATAATCGTAGACCTTGCCTAATTCGATCTCCAAGGTGCGGAAAGTCGTATTATCAATAAAGGCACGGTCGTGCGATACTAAGATCACGGCGTTGGCACGGGTAGCGATAAAGTTCTCCAGCCATTGGATGGATTCTATATCCAGATGATTCGTCGGCTCGTCCAGCAACAACACGTCCGGTTGCCGGAGTAAAAGCTTTGCCAGCTCGATACGCATACGCCAGCCTCCACTGAACTCAGACGTCGGGCGGTCGAAATCGCTACGGCTAAAGCCTAATCCGACCAATGTACGCTCCAACTCCGCATGGTAGTTGTTTCCTCCCATCATCTGGAAATGCTCGGATAGGTACGTGACACGATCGATCAGCTTTTGATAGCTCTCGGAGTCATAATCCGTACGCTCCGCCAATTGGGTATTCAAGCGGTTGATCTCCTCCTCCATCTCATGGATATGCTCGAAAGCGCATTCCGCCTCCTCCCGCACCGTACGGGTATCAACTAATTGCATGTGCTGGGGCAAATACCCGATAGTAACATCTTTCGGTACGCTAACAGTTCCGGAAGTGGGTGATTGCAAACCGGCGAATATCTTCAACATCGTCGATTTACCCGCACCGTTCTTACCTACCAAGGCTATACGATCCTTCTTGTTTACTACAAATGAAATGTCATCAAAAAGCGTAAAACCGCCAAACTCAACTGTTAGTCCTTCAACCGAAATCATACTGTCTCTTTAATTTATGACCGCAAAGATACAACAGTTCAAGGTTTACTCACAAACTTTTCAATTAATATCAGCACATCCTTATGCAACGGAAGGGCGGGATCGGTATAGGTAGCCATTTGCCTCTGCTGGTCCATCGTATCGCAGGTCTTCATCAGATGGTTCATATTTCCAATCAAATGATAATCCGCCGAAGGCTGGGCTTGCTTCAATAGTTCGGCATCTTTTACGGATACTTGCATATCCTTATCCCCTTGTAAAATCAACACCGGCACTTTTAATTTTTTGATGATTTCTTGCGGATTATACGTATACCATGAGATCATATAAGGCTGTACCGACGAACGGAACAAGGATTGTAAGCCGATCGGCACGTCCGGTACGAGCTTCCCTTCCTTCAAGGACGCATTTATCGACTTTACCATGTCCCGGATCACTTCCGGCTGACCCGCCATTTGCTCCTCCACGATCTCATAGGCTGGACGCCCCGCACCTGCCACCGAAATGTATCCTTTCACTTTCGGGTTATCCACCGAAGCCGCCATACCGACTAACGCTCCCTCGCTATGCCCCAACACATAGATTCCGGAAATACGTTTATCCCGGCTCAAATAATCGATCCAGCCTCGTGCGTCCTTGATCCCGTCCTCGAAACGCATGGAATACTCATCCTTTCCCGCTGAGGCGCTGGAGGCGATACCCCGTTTATCATACCGCAAGGAAGCGATACCTTTTCCCGCTAGCCCTTCCGCCAAGTATTTAAGGGAGTTATTCTTACCCGGCAAGGCGGCGGAGTTCCCATCCATATCCGTAGGGCCGGAACCGGGTATAATCAATACCACAGGATAACCGGACTCCTGATTGGGAGTTACCATCTTCCCTTTTAATGCCCCGGTAGACGTATTTAGCACCACCGAACGCTCGTTCAACCGTACAGGCAACTGCGGCAAACAAGACAAGGATACGAGAAGAAAGCAGGCAAAAACTATCAGTTTCTTTTTCATAACGGAATCAATTTATATACTTAAGCACATGAGACATACAATCTCAATATTCGCCAAATGTAACTAAAAAAGGGGAGAACCTCTCGGCCTTCCCCCCCTTTTTATCTAACATCTCATAGGAAACTAATACCCCGGATTCTGTTTCAAGTTTGGATTCTTATCCATGCTTGTTTGAGGAATCGGCAAGTAACGGTTACGAGAAGAGAACTGACGAGTCTCAATAACAGCCGTACCCGTGATTTCCGCACGTTTAGTAGGCTCAGACTCCCCATAATTAATCGTTCCTGTAACACGTAACAAATCACCATTCAGGACTTTCTCGGCAAGCATCTTTCCATCTTCCTGCCAACGGACGATGTCCGCACGACGCAAGCCTTCGCCGGCCAACTCTACCGTACGCTCACGACGGATCAATTCACGAAGTTTCTCCTTCGTCCCATATTTAGCCTTATCCACTTCCCGCATTCCTACACGCTGACGGATCTGATTCAAATAACCATAGATCTCATCAGAAGGACCGCTCAACTCATTCGCAGCCTCCGCATACGTCAATAGAACCTCCGCATAACGGAATACGATCGGACAAGCTCCCGAGCTCCAAACATCTCCATATTGATCCATCGGATCCAAGTATTTCGCCCAAGTCAAAGCACTCTTGGAAGCATTATCTGTATAAGTCGGGAAGTTCTTGTTGACAGTACCATCTTGAAGTTTCTCGTCCAAAGTATTCAAGACATCACCTCTCCAGTCACGTCCCGGATATAAAATGGTCATGGCCATACGAGGGTCACGATTCGCGAACGGATGCTTTGCGTCATAAGTCTTCGACTCTTCTTTCGTCAATCCATCAGACATTTCATACATATCCACCAAATTCTGGGTCGGGACGATAGAAGACCAGCCTTGGTCTACATTATTGTACATTTGCCCGATGGTTCCCAATCCGTCCAACGTCTCAATATTCTGATCCGCTAGGATTATCTCTTTAGAATCCACTCCCGATGCCTTAAAAAGATTCGTATAATCCGGATCCAACTCATACTGCTTCAAATCAATGATTGCCTTAGCTGCGTCTTTTGCCTTTTGCCAATCACCATAATACAAAGCCTCACGCATCTTGATAGCTAAAACAGCACCTTTAGCGATATAGCCACGAGCCTCCGGAGCCTCCGCGATCCCAGCTAAGGCCTCGTCTAAATCCTTAGCTATATAATCGCGTACCTCTTGTTCCGTATTGCGTTCCACTTTAGCCTCGTCCGCACTTGAATAAGAACTAATAATAGGCACACCACCATACCACCAATTCATCAAGAAATACTTATAAGCACGGATCGCTTTAGCTTGAGCCACATAATTAGCTTTTACAGCGTCACTAGAAAACGTCACCTTGTCTACATTCTCCAAGAATGTATTCGCCTTACGAATCGACTTGTAATCATAAAGGATCTGCCCAGGATTAGAACTAGACAATGACCCATCCCCCCACGGGCGGAATCCTTCCCAAGGGAAATTATTATAGCCTATATCTGAGCCACAATCCAGATAAAGCAACGTATTTCCATCTAGCAAATCCTTATAACAGCCTACTATGAAGCCCTTCGCATCCGCCTCTGTCTGCCATGTGGTAGAGGGAGCCAACTGATCCTTAGGCACCGTATCCAGAAAATCCGAACACGAAGTAGATAACGCAGCCATACCAGCCGCCAACATATATATTGATAATCGTTTCATAAAATCTTCTATTTAAATGGTCTTAACTAATTAGAATGTCACATTTACGCCAAAAGAATTTGTCATCACTAATGGGTAGCTAGACAAACGGGAACTAACAGTCTCCGGGTCTACGTTCAATGGCATAGAATCTATCGTAAACAAATTCTCCGCAGAATAATAAACACGTACATTCGACAAACCGATAGCGTTCAGCACACTCTTTGGAAGCGTATATCCCAATTGCAATGTCTTCAGACGCAGGTAACTGGTATTAATTACCCAGAAATCAGACATCACGTTAGAAGCCTCACTCGGAGATTTTCTAGACTCCGCTACACGCGGCATACTTGCATTGGTATTTTCCGGTGTCCAGCTATCCAGCCATGCAGTAGAAGGATGTCCGGCACTACCCGAGAACTCACCAAACGCTTCTTTCGTAAACGCACGGCCTACATTAGCCGCACCGGTGAAGTTCAAAGTCAAGTCAAATGCTTTATAGCCTACATTCAAGTTCAAACCAAATGTAACAACTGGATTGATAGTCTTAGACAATACACGGTCATCCGCATCCAGCTTTCCATCTCCATTCGTATCTACATAACGTAAATCACCGGCTTGGAAATCCTGTCCGAACGGGTAGCCGTCTTTTCCTTTATAGGTATCCATCCATTGCTGTGCCTCCGCGTCAGATTGGAAAAAGCCATCAGCCTTATATACATAGTAAGAATCGATTGGCTTTCCAACAAAACGCCACAAATCACCGTCATCAGGATTTGTCATACGGTCTACACCTCCTAAATCCTCGATCTTGTTCTTATTATAGGCCATATTTCCCATCACATTCAATGACCAGTCATTCCACTTATTGTTATAACCTAGCTGTACCTCGACACCTCGGTTACGCATAGAACCCACGTTGTCGAAATAAGGATCCAAGCCAAACTCTGTCGGGACCGGTACCTCCATGATGATATCCGTAGTCTTGCGATCATAGTAATCAAACGTGAAAGTCACATGATTAATAACCGCATCCAAGCCAATACCCCAAGTCGTAGATTTCTCCCATGACAAATCCTCGATACGATAGGCTTTCTGATAATATCCCGTCGTCAAGTTGCCTCCTATAGGATAATTACCATCCAAATTATAAGTCTGCATCCAAGGATAATATTGGTTCTCCCAAGGGTTCGATTTATTCAAGGCGTCTTGATTACCTAACATACCCCAAGAAGCACGAATCTTCAAACTGCTCAACCAATCATGCGTACTTTCCATAAACTCCTCCTCGCTGATACGCCAAGCACCGGAGAAAGAAGGGAAATATCCCCAACGATGTCCCGGAGCAAAACGAGAGGAAGCATCCGCACGGAAGTTTGCCTCTAATAAATATTTTCCCGCAAAATCATAATTAATACGCCCAAAATAGGAAAGCATGGCAAGCTCTCGGCTCAAACCATCATTTGTTTGTGTAGAAGCCCCACCGGCATCCATATCATTCAGGCTATTACTCGGGAAATTATTCCTCTGCATCTGATTCTTGCTAACCTCATACTTCTCCGCATGATAACCTACCATCACTTTCAAGCCATGCTGACCAAAGTTCTTGCTGTAATTCAGCAAAGCATCGAAATTATAACGTTTCCAATTCACGAAACGTTCAACCAAGGAAGTGGTACGAGACGCAGATGCCGGATCATCCGGTATGCTCAGGACTCGCTCCGTATGACGTTGGTCCTCGTTCACGTAGGCACCCGTCACAGTAGCCTTCAGCCCATCAATAATATCATAATCAACAGAAAGTGCCCCCGTAAAATTCTGGTTACAATTATCCACCGTCTGCCCGGAATCCAACCATGCGATAGGGTTACCATCGTTAGTTTGTCCGTATTTGCCATCCTTATCCTTGACAGGGATCATCGGGCTAATAATATTCAATTGACGGATAATCTGGTCGGAAGAACCACCATAATAGCTAGCATTCGGATCCGAGAAGTCATTCTTGATAAAAGACATGTTCATCCGAACAGCCAGTTTCTTCGTCAACTGCATATCCAGATTCGTACGTCCGTTAAACTGTTTACGATCTGAGTTAGGAAGGATACCCGTCTGCCCTAAATATCCGGCCGAAGCCATATACTTCACGTTCTCCGCACCTCCTGTAATACTAACATTGTGCTTATGCAACAAACCTGTCCGATAAGCCTCATCATTCCAGTCCGTATTAGGATGTCCGTAAGGATCAGAGCCATCCTCAAACATCCGGATGTCCTCGTCACTATAACGTCCCGGCTCGAAACGATTCCACAAACGTGCGTAATCGGCTGAGCTGACACGATCAATCATGGAAGTAGCTTTCGAGGCACCCACATATCCGTTATAAGAAATACGAGGAGCACCCGTCTTACCACGTTTTGTCGTGATCAAGATAACACCATTAGAAGCCTTCGAACCGTAAATAGCGGCGGAAGAAGCGTCTTTCAATACAGAAATACTCTCAATATCATTCGGATCGATATCATTCATGGAGCCACTCTCGATACCATCGATCAAGATATATGGGCTGGCAGAGTTCAAAGTACCGACACCACGGATACGGATCGTACTACCATCCTGTCCCGGACGGCCTTGACCCGAGGTAACGGTTACACCCGGCATCATACCTTGAAGACCGGAAGACACGTTGGAGATAGGACGGCTTGTCAACTCCTTGCTATCCAATTGGGCTACCGCTCCCGACAGGTTCGCCTTCTGTTGCGTACCATAACCGACAACGATCACCTCATCTAATTTCTGGGTATCTTCCTGCAAGGACACATTGATGGAAGGCTCTCCATTATATTTGAATTCTTGAGTTAGATAACCGATAAAGGATACTTGGATCACATCCCCTTTCTTCACATCCAACACGAAATTACCATTCATGTCGGTTACAGTACCATTCGTAGTACCTTTTACAACTATTGACGCTCCAGCCACAGGGCCAAAACTGTCACTAACCGTTCCCTTCAAACTACCTTCTTGCTGGGAAATACCTACCCTCGGAGTTATCGCCGCACGATCAGAAGCATGAACCACACCCCCGGAACAAAACGCTGCAGACAATAGAACAAAACTGACAGGTCTTACAATTTTCAACATAAGAATCGTTTTTTGTTTATTAAATAGCTGTTACTATTATAAGACTTAAGGCATACTATTTTAGATCTCGTTTCTTATAATATTCACTCTTCTAAATCATTAAATGTATAATTATAAATCCTCGGTTAACTACCATGAAAGCGCTTCTTCATCGTTCTGGCGGAACTTATAATCATTAGACGCAGCAAATATAGCACTATTTTTAATTATAAAACAAAAAAGACTAATTTTTCGCATACGAATCTAAAACAACACCACCTAGTTATTAAAATATTTAACAAACAATCTTTCCAACCATAATCTTTTTTAGTATGGAGCTATGGACATCAAAGAGGTATATGGTTTGAAATTCAAACATGAAGTTAGTGTATATTAGTAATAAACGGAGTTCCGCCAGAACTACGTACTTAATAGAAGCTTGATTAATATTAAGGCACTTATTCCATTTATTCCTTTATAACCACTATTTATCATGAAAAAGTTGTTATCTTCGTCCCTTGTAATAACTAATTATTAAATTATGAAAAAGAAAAGCTTAACTTTATTACTAGCGACTACGGTGGCAAGTAGTATCCTATTTTCGTCCTGTATAGGATCTTTTGGTTTAACAAACAAACTTTTAACGTGGAATAGAAGCATCGACAGTAAGTTTGTTAATGAGCTAGTGTTCATTGCTTTCTGGATTGTCCCGGTTTACGAGATTTCCGCTTTGGCTGATGTCCTTGTGATCAACTCTATCGAATTTTGGAGCGGAAGTAATCCTGTAGCAGATGTAGGTAACGTTAAAACAATCGATGGTAAAGACGGCGTTTATACCGTAGAAACAAAAGTTGACGGATACCATATCCAAAAGGAAGGCGACGAGAAAGCGGTTGACTTAGTTTTCAACGAGGCTGACCAAAGCTGGAATGTAGAGGCTGACGGTGAAAGCACAAAATTGTTAAAATTCAATGGCAATGACGAAGTTGTCATGTACCTACCGGACGGAAAAGAAATGAATGTCGAGTTAAGCCAATCTGGGGTTTTAGCATTCCAGCAAGTAGCTAACGGATATTCTTACTATGCAGCTAAATAATTGAAAATTGAGAATTGAGAATTGAAAATTACGTAGAGTCACTTCTAATTTTCAATTCTCAATTCTCAATTTTCAATTCCCCAGTGCTAATCTAAATAAAATACGATGAATATGAACTCTATCAAAAAAATGATGCTTTCCGGAGCATTAGGTTGCCTTATTTCCGGAATGGCTTATGCGGACGGTTCTTCACCCCAACCCGTAAAACCTTATTGGCAAGACATTCAAGTCGTAGCCGTAAACAAGGAAAAACCCAGAAGCTCCTTCATGAGTTATGCGGACCGGGAAACCGCCCTCACCTCTCGATTTGAGAAAAGCCCGTACTATTCCCTATTAAACGGTACTTGGAAATTTTTCTTTGTCGACTCTTACAAAGATCTTCCTCAAAATATCACAGATCCTTCCGTTAATACCTCTTCATGGGATGATATAACCGTTCCCGGAAACTGGGAAGTACAAGGACATGGCGTAGCCATTTATACGAATCATGGTTACGAGTTTAAACCCAGAAATCCCCAACCTCCGTTATTGCCGGAAGCGAATCCGGTTGGCGTATACCGCAGGGACATCGAGATACCCGCAAATTGGGATAACCGGGATATTTATTTACACATCGGCGGAGCTAAATCCGGCCTTTACGTATATTTAAACGGGAAAGAAGTGGGTTATAGCGAGGATTCCAAAAATCCCGCCGAGTTCCTGATCAATAAATACCTGCAACCCGGAAAGAATGTGCTTACATTAAAGATATTCCGTTGGAGCACCGGTTCTTATTTGGAATGTCAGGATTTCTGGAGAATGAGCGGTATCGAACGTGACGTATTCCTTTGGTCTCAACCCAAGGCCAGTATTCAAGATTTCCATGTCGTCTCAACCTTGGACGATACGTATACGAATGGAATCTTCAAACTGGCGGTAGACTTAAAGAATCATACCCAAGAAACGAAAAATTTAAATGTCGGATATGAGCTTTTGGACGCAAAAGGTAATCTTGTGACCTCCGAGGCTAATGATATATGGGTAAGTCCTGCAAGTCCTCAAACAGCATCTTTCGAGTATGATTTAAAGAACGTAGCCCCTTGGAGTGCCGAGCATCCGAATCTATACAAATTATTGATGACGATAAAAGAAGAGGGTAAGGTAATCGAGGTAGTTCCATTCAACGTTGGTTTCCGCCGGTTCGAGATGAAGCAAATTGACCAAGTAGCGGAAGACGGAAAACCTTATACGGTCTTATTGTTCAATGGGCAACCGGTTAAGTTCAAGGGTGTCAATATCCATGAGCATAACCCGGAAACCGGACATTACGTAACCGAGGAACTCATGCGTAAGGATTTCGAGCTGATGAAGCAAAACAATATCAACGCTGTCCGCCTATGCCACTATCCGCAAGACCGTAAATTCTATGAACTCTGCGACGAATACGGATTGTATGTTTACGATGAGGCGAATATCGAGTCTCACGGTATGTATTACAGCCTGAAAAAAGGCGGCACTTTGGGTAATAATCCGGAATGGCTGATCCCGCATATGGACCGTACGATGAATATGTACGAACGAAACAAGAATTATCCGAGCGTTACTTTCTGGTCACTCGGAAACGAGGCTGGAAACGGATACAACTTCTATCAAACTTATTTATATCTGAAAGACAAGGAAATAAATAGCATGAATCGTCCGGTGAACTACGAACGTGCCCTTTGGGAATGGAATACGGATATGTACGTACCTCAATACCCGAGCGCTGAATGGCTAGAGGAAATCGGGCGTAAGGGTAGTGATCGTCCGGTAGCTCCTTCGGAGTATTCACATGCGATGGGAAACTCTTCCGGTAACTTATGGGATCAATGGAAAGCTATCTATAAATACCCGAACCTGCAAGGCGGATTCATCTGGGACTGGGTGGACCAAGGTATCTTGGAAAAAGATAAGAATGGACGTGAATATTATACCTATGGTGGTGACTATGGAGTAAACGCCCCTAGTGACGGAAACTTCCTTTGCAACGGTATAGTAAACCCGGATCGTACCCCGCATCCCGCTATGGCAGAGGTTAAATACGCCCATCAAAATATCGGGTTTGAGGCGATCGATTTAGCGAACGGTTTATTCCGCGTCACGAACCGTTTTTATTTCACAAACCTAAAGAAATATATGGTCCACTATAGCGTAACAGCCAATAATAAAGTTGTACGCTCCGGTAAAGTCTCTTTGGACATAGAACCGCAAGCTTCTAAGGAATTTACGGTTCCCGTAGGCAACTTAAAGCCACAAGCAGGTACGGAATATTTCGTAAACTTCAACGTAACGACCGTAGAAAAAGAGCCGTTAATCCCTATCGGACACGAAATCGCTTGCGATCAATTCCGCTTACCGATCGAAAGCACCAAGAAGGCGTTTAAGACCAGCGGCCCTAAATTAACGGTTTCAACCAATGGAGATAACTTATCGGCATCCTCCTCAAAGGTAAACTTCGTGTTTAACAGGAAGACAGGAATCGTTACTTCTTATAAAGTGGATGGTACGGAATATTTCAGCGAGGGTTTTGGTATCCAACCGAACTTCTGGCGTGCGCCGACCGATAACGATTACGGAAATGGTATGCCAAAACGCTTACAAGTATGGAAGGAAAGCAGCAAGAACTTCAACGTGACAGACGCTACCGTCACTATGGATGGCAATAACGCCGTGGTTAACGTGAACTATTTATTGCCGGCAGGAAATCTATACATTGTTAATTATACGATCTATCCAAGCGGAGCTGTAAATGTGGCCGCCCGTTTCACATCCACGGATATGGATGCCGCCCAAACCGAGGTATCGGAATCTACTCGCACGGCAACTTTCACTCCGGGACGTGACGCCGCCCGTAAAGAGGCTTCCAAATTGAATGTTCCCCGTATCGGTGTTCGCTTCCGCTTACCGGCAAGCATGAATCAAGTGGAATATTTCGGACGAGGACCTGCAGAGAACTACTTGGATAGAAACGCCGGTAGTATGGTCGGCTTATATAAATCTACAGCCGAGGAATTATATTTCCCATATGTACGCCCGCAGGAAAACGGTCATCATACCGACACTCGTTGGGTATCACTTAGTACCGGCAAGAAAGGCTTGTTGATCCAAGCGGATAATACGATTGGATTTAACGCTTTGCGTAATTCCATAGAGGATTTCGATGACGAGGAAGCGACTGGCCTATCCCGTCAATGGAGTAATTTCACACCAGAGCAAGTAGCGAATCATGATGAAGCCGCAGCAAAGAACGTATTACGTCGCCAGCATCATATCAACGATATCACGCCTTGCGACTTCGTTGAGGTTTGCGTCGACTTGAAACAACAAGGTGTAGCAGGTTATGATAGCTGGGGTTCACGTCCGGAACCAGCTTATACATTACCCGCAAACCGGGAATACAACTGGGGCTTTACCCTTATTCCGCTTAAATAAAAAAAAGTCATAACTTATCCATAAAAAAGGGAGTGTATTAGGCTTAATCCAATACACTCCCTTTGTTTATACTACTGCAACGGCTTTGCAGTAACGTATCCTTATTTAATCACTTCCTTCAAGGTATTCTGTAAGTCTTCTCCAGTGATATTCTTGGCGATGATCACCCCATTCGGATCCAATAACGCATTTGCCGGAATACCCCGTACCCCATAAAGAGCAGGGATCTCAGAATCCCAATATTTCAAGTCGGAAACGTGAGTCCAAGTCAGATGATCGTCTGCGATCGCTTTCTGCCATTTAGCCTTATCCTTGTCCAAGGATATACCTACGATCGTAAAGTTCTTATCCTTATATTGCTGGAAGGCATTTACCACGTTAGGGTTTTCCTTGCGACACGGGGGACACCAAGAGGCCCAAAAATCCAATAACACATATTTTCCCCTAAAGTCCGACAATGACACAGAAACTCCTGCAGTATCCGGCAAGGAAAACTCCGGAGCGACTTGTCCGATCTGTACGTGTTCTAATTGCTTGATAATACCGTCCAAGTCCTTCACATAAGGACTATTCGCCAATGCCGGGGAAATCTTCGCACGAGTCGCCTTCAAATCATCCAAAGATAATTGGTAGGTAAAATAACGATATAGATAGAACGCCGCCGCCGGAGAATCCGGACATTTCGAGATCAAACTGTCAATATCATACCCTTCCTCAAATACCTTCTCCGCATTTTCTTGAAAGATATCATTCACCGGCGAGTTCCGTACGGTGATGGTCTCCCCGTCATTCCCGATCTTGACATTCATATCCGTATTCTCCAAGAAGAGCTGAACCGGATAGTTCATATTCTCGGTTGCCAAACCAAAAAGTAAAGGCTGATCTACCTCACCCTTAAAGGTGAATTTCCCGTCTTTTACCTCTGCCGTATCCACGTCAAAGAACATTTTATTACGGAATGACTTCAAATAAATTTTACCGTCGGGCATATTCTCTACCTCGCCATTGATAACATATCCTTTTGGAACTTCTTGGCAACCAACCACCAAAAGGCCGGCAAGCGCCATCATACAAAATTGCTTCATTTCTCTATTCTATTTATTGATTACTTAAACTCTGGGTGATGATAACGTCCCTTTTTCAACGAGATCGTCCCATATTCTATCGCACGCACCGGACAACGATGAATACAGGCAACGCACTGAACGCAAGTATCAGCCCATTCCGGTTTTCCGTCACCCGACAGGGAAATCGTACCGGTCGGACAAACCTTCGCACAGATACCGCAAGAGATACAGGTATCCGTAGCATAAAATCGGTTGCTGCCTATCGCAAAGTGAGTAAATAACGGATAGACCATATAGCTCTTCAAAAGAGGGACACTTCCCGCACAATACAAAGAGGGATTTTTCTTCTGCCGGATCGCCTCTACGATCTCGTCTACACGTTCCGGTGCTTTTTCCAGTTTTTCAGTCTCTACCTTCTTACTATCCACGTCGAAGCCGGGCATTAAGATATAATTATTCGGCATTTGTATAGAGAATCCTCCAGTTAGTGTAATTCCCCGTCTCGCCAAGGTATTCCTCATGATCCGATCCGTATATCCACAATCATCACCACAAGTACAGACGAAATAAACCTCTTGCCCTTTATAGCCAGATAGGATCAATCGGGAAATAAAACGGGACACCAATACAGCCGGCCCCCAAGAATGGACAGGAAACACAAAAAACACTTTCTCCCTCTCCCTCAATGGATAAACATTCTCATCCTTACCCTCATTCAACGCATCGGCAATGGAAACCAACGGCTCATCGAAAGCCGTTCCTAACGCTTCCGCAACCCAACGGGAGTTTCCTGTCCCTGTAAAGTAGAATATCATGCGCTCATTTTTTAGATGCAAAAATACATAATATCCAAATACATACGCTATCTTTGTCTAGTTTAAGAAACCTAAAAAACAAATCTTATGACAACGATGGAATTAAATTTACGGAAAGAATATCTCTATGACTTGATAAAAGGCATGGATGAGGAAAGATTATCGAAAGTGGAGACCTATATAAAACGTCTATGCCTTGCCAAGCAAAAGGAGGGCCTTTATCCTTGGGCACCAGACGAGGCTGAATTAACTTGTAAGATAGCTGAATCTGAAGTAGATTTCAACAATGGGGATTATTGTACGCAAAAAGCGCTGAAGAAAAAACTACAAAAAAAGTTGGCTTCATGGTAAAAGAAATCCAATGGTCTAAACATGCAGAAGAATCATTTACTGAAATCTTACTTTATTACCATGACGAGGGTAATAATTCTTATGCTTTTTTATTGTTGCAACGGATCCACTCATGCAACGGAACTATTAATAACTAATCCTTATTTAGGATTTATTGAACCATCACTACTCCAACTTAATAAAGAATATCGTTCCTTGATCGAGGGATATTATAAAATCATCTATAGTGTTGAATATGATTGTATCCGTATCTATCAAATATTCGATACTAGGCAATCACCGGATAAACTGATGGATTTATTCAGATAAAATAACAAGGGATAGAAATGTAAGCGTCTTACAATTTATCCCTTGTTACTTTTCTGAATTATAGCGCAAATCAAATCTCAATATCCCAAATACCCGCCGAACGTTCTAATTCGACCAAGGCTGAGCTGTAATTAAACAGCGTCTCGATATACTGAGCTTGTACTTCATCGTAAGTACGCTGGGCGTCTAAGACTTCCAATAAAGAGACTTCTCCCCTATTATAGCTGTAAATCTTGCCATCCATCACCTCACGGGCTTGCCTTAAAAGCCCATCCTCATAATGATTAACTTGCTCGGCGAAAGATTGATAATTACGATATGCCTGCATCACCTCCGTCTGTACTTGCAAAAGAGCCTGCTTATATTGCGCTTCCGCTTGTTGCTCCCGATAACGAGCGGCACGAACCGTTCCCTTATTGAAATTAGAGAATTTCAAAGGAACAGCGATACCTGCCGTCACTCCGGTAAAAGGAGGTGCCGGGGCTTCCTCATTATAAACCCGGGCGTTACGGCTTACTGCGATAGACAAATCCACATCCATATTCCGCTCCCGGCGAGCTACTTTCAAGGCTCTAGCGGCCACTTCCTTGTTTTTTAAGGCGGCTACCAAATCCGTACGCCCCTCGCTTGCCGCCGTGATTAAGTCGGCAAGGATAAAATCCCGAGGCTCCGTACGTAACTCAGCCTCTGGGTGAAATAAAGTATCCGTACTGAAAGTCCCCGTCAAGAAGTTTAAGTTCGAGAAAGCATTCTTTAATTCCGCTCCGGCTTGCAGCAACTCGTTTCGTAAGACCCCGGCCTCTACCCGGCTCTGCGTAGCATCCACCTCACGGATTTGCCCCAATGAGAAACGGATACTGTCGCTCTCCGCCAATGTCCGGATATTCTCATAGGCATTCTCCTTTACCTTATACAACTCATGTTGCTTCAAGGCTTCCATA
Organism: Parabacteroides sp. Y3-G-102; assembly: GCF_023656845.1. Taxonomy (NCBI): domain Bacteria; kingdom Pseudomonadati; phylum Bacteroidota; class Bacteroidia; order Bacteroidales; family Tannerellaceae; genus Parabacteroides; species Parabacteroides sp. Y3-G-102. Next base: position 104,295 of record NZ_JAMOKU010000010.1, read on the forward strand.
TAAGCAATCGTAGCGTCTGCCCGGAGATTCCGGAAATAATCGGCCAACAAAGCCTCGGTCAACTCACTCTCGCTACGTGCCAATGAGATATTCGCACCCCGTTTTCCAAAAGAGAAAGTTTTGCTCAGTTCTACTTCAACACCTTCTCCCATTTGCAAGGAATTATTCTCATTATTGAAATAAGACACGGAAAGGTTCGGATCGTTAAACACCTTTGCCGCCGTTACCTCAGCCTTAGCGGCCGGCACATTCAATTTCTCCGACGCATACTCAAGGTTGCCTTCCGCAACCCGCTCCATATATTGCCGATACGTAAGCGGAACCATGGTCTGGGCATTCACGGATAAGCATCCGCAGAGTAACGACAGGATTATATATTTCTTCATATCTTCTAATCTAAACATAGTATATCTTTTTAATTCCACCTCCGGATTAAGCGTGCAGCTCTTTTTCCTCCGATACCGGCGTCAAATCCTTCCCCTCATAATGTTTCTCGATCATATAGTATAAAGCGGGAAGTACATAAAGCGTAATAACCGTAGCAAATAAAAGCCCGTAAACGATTACCGTAGCCAAGGGACGCTGCACGTCCGAACCGATACCTGTACTAACAGAGGCAGGAAGCAATCCCAAGACCGCAACCGTAGCCGTCATCAAGATCGGACGGAAACGGTGCTTGGTTCCCGTTATCACCGCATCTTTCAAATCCCGCTCCCTCGTACGTAAGTTATTGATATGGGAAATCATGATCACGCCATTTTGGATAGCGACACCGACCAAGGCGATAAAACCAACCGCCGAGGAGACATTCAATGTCATTCCCCGCACATTCAACGCCAACATACCACCAAACAAAGCCAAGGGAACGACACTCATCATCAAAGCCGCCTGCCGGAATTTACCGCAAGCCGCAAACAACAAAAGCAGCATCAGCCCCAACGCCAAAGGAACCACAGCCCCCAAACGGGCATACGCACGATGCTGGTTCTCGAACTGTCCGGCCCATTTCAAATGCACGGAATCATGATCGTATTTCACCTCTTTATCGATCAACGCATTCGCCTTATTCAAGAACGCCGTCAAGTCCACGCCACGTAAATTAACCCGTACCGTCAAGTGCCGCTTATTCATCTCACGGGTAATCGTACTGGCACCAGTTGTCATCTTAATCTCCGCTACTTGCGAAAGAGGAATCTTTGTTCCGGAACCGGTAGTCAGCAATAGATTTCCGATACGTTCGGGAGAATTGCGGCTAGCGTCATCGAAACGACAAATCACGTCATAACTTTTACTTCCGACAAATATCTGGGAAATAGAAGCTCCACCGATCGCTAACTCAATCAAATCAGCCACATCCGACACGTTCAAGCCATACTGGGCGATACGGGCACGATCCGCAATAATCTGCAATTGCGGCAACGGAGGCTCTTGATCTACCGCTACGTCGGCAGCACCCGGTATTTCCTTCAACACATTAGCGACTTGATCCGCAATATGGCGACTTTCCGTAATATCATCGCTATAAATCTTCAGCGCCAAATCACTATGAGCCCCAGCGATCTGATCCATCACCATATCGATGATCGGCTGGGAGAAACCGACCGAGTAGCCGGGCATGGTCTCCAACTTAGCCGCCATTTCCTCGATCAGATCCGCTTTCGTCTTACCGAATTTCCATGTACTATAGGGTTTCAATCCCACGCCACACTCCACATGAGAGAGTGAGAACGCTTCCGCCCCCTCATCATCGCGACCGACTTGAGTCATTACATATGAGACTTCCTTAAACTCTTTCAAAGTCTTCCGAAGCTCCGCCCCCATCTCCTTCGATTTCTCAATGGAAATACCCGGAGGAAGCTGTACCTGTATCCAGATCGCCCCCTCATCCAACGGAGGCAAGAAGTCTTTTCCTACGGTATAACTTAAAATCCCCGCTCCCAGCAATATCGCCAGTAACGGTACAATAACCCGTCTTGGCTTCTCCATCAATCGGACAATTTGTGAATGATAAGCCGTGGAAAGTTTCTCCAACCAACGATTATGGTAAATCTTTCCCGGCTTACGATACGCATAAAAGGCCAATCCCGGAATCAAGAACAAGGCCACACACAAAGCGCCCAGCAAAGCATACCCTACGGTATAAGCCATCGGCGTAAACAATTTCTTCTCAATATGCTCAAAAGCGAACAAAGGAAGATAGGCTGTTATAATAATTAATGTAGAGAAAAAGATCGGGCGAGCCACCTCAGTCGTACGGCGCAAGATCGAATCTTCCGTCAATACCTCATCCGGATGCCGTTCCCTTTTCTTCAAGACCGTCTCCATCATCACGATCGCTCCGTCTACCAAAATACCGAAGTCTATAGCGCCTAAGGATAGTAGGTTCGCAGGAATATTCGTAACATGCATCAAGATAAAGGCAATCAATAGAGACAAGGGAATGGTTAAGGCCACCAACAAAGCGCCACGCCAACTCCCCAAGAATAAGATCAGTACTAAGACAACCAGTACCATACCCTCGAACAACGTATGCGATACAGTATGCAAGGTCGTATTAACCAAATCCGTACGATCCATAAACGGATGGATACGGGTTCCCTCGGGAAGTGTCTCGTTATTTAGTTCGTCTACCGCCTTATGCACATCATCCAACACCCGGGACGGATTCTCCCCCCTGAGCATTTGCACGATACCTTCCACGCCATCGGAATAATCACGGGTATCGTCCGTAAAACCTAAAACGCCCTTTCGCTCCAAGTTTCCGTATTTCAGTTTACCGATATCATTCAAGTAGACCGGGACACCATTCACGGTCTTGATCACGATATGCCCCAAGTCTTCCAAGTCCTTAACCAGACCGATTCCACGGATCACATAACTCAAATCCCCCCGGCTTAACATACTACCACCGGCGTTCACGTTATTCTTCTCTATCTTTTCCGTAATATCCCCTAAGGTAATGTCGTATTGCTCCATCTTATAAGGGTTCACCTCGATCTGATATTGGGTAGTGATACCGCCGTAATTACTTACATCCGCTACACCCGTAACCTGTTTCAGTCTCGGAATAATTACCCATTTATGCAAATCGGTCAACTCCCTCAAGTCCAAACGGTCACTTTCCACCACATAACGAAAGATCTCTCCCGTCGGCGAAGTCAAAGGATTTAAGCCGGGAACCGCATTATAAGGAAGCTCCACGTCTACCAACCGCTCTTGTACACGTTGCCGGGCCCAATAATCCTCAATACCATCATCAAAAACCAATACGACCGTAGATAAACCAAACGTATTCTTGCTACGCATTACGTTTAGTCCCGGCAGACCATTCATAGCCCGCTCGATCGGAATACTGATTTGTTGCTCGATCTCCTCGGCGGCCAATCCGGGAACCTGCGTCACGACTTGCACGGTGGTATCGGCGATATCCGGATAAGCATCTATCGCCAACCGCGTCCAAGAATAATAACCAACGATCGCTAAGAACAGAAATAACACGAACATCAGTCCTCGCCGATGTATCGCCAAGTAAATAATCCTTTTCATAATCCGTTAGCGTGCGTCAAGTAAATAAAACGCTCCCGTAGCTACGATCTCATCACCTACGTTCAAGCCGGATAAAACCACCGTCTTGCCATCTTCAGTAAGGCCGGTCTCGATCTTTTGTTTCCGGTAATCGTTATTCCCCAATTCCACCAATACGTACATATTCTCCTCTTCCTGCAAGATAGCGGAAGTAGGTATACGAATCACCTCCGCCTCACGGTCGCTCAACTTGACCGTGCCGTACATCTCCGGTTTCATCAAACGGGTACTGTTATCGCACTCGATCAAGACCTCCACCGAACGGGTATCGGGGTCCAGCATCTCGCTGATATGATAAATCTTTCCCGATATCGGTTTATCCGGCATGGCTACCAACCGGATTTCCACCTCATCCAAAGCCTGTATTAAACTCAAATCCTTCTCTTTTACATGGGCGACCACCCATACCTTTCTCAAATCGGCGATGACAGCTACAGGCTCGGCGTCCTCTTTCATATATTGCCCGATTACGATCCGATCTTTCACGACCTCACCGGCTATAGGCGAGCGAACGATCAATGGTTGCCCCAAAGCCATTTCATCCGGATTAATCTGAAAGACTTTCAATGCGGCGACCATATTCTCATAGTCTTTTTTCTTTAACTCGTAATTCACCTCGGCCTCTTCCAATTCCTTTTGGACACCAACCTTGTTTTTCATCAAGTCTTTCTCCCGATTCAAGCTTTTCAAGGCCAGTTCCATCTCTTGGCGAGCTTGGTAATAAGATTTCCCCGCCTCATAAACAGCGGGAGCGCTAATCTCGAAGATCGGACTACCCGGGGCCACTTTTTGCCCTAAGCGAACGAACGATTTCGTAATTCGCCCGCTTACCGGTGAAGCCACCTCCGCATAATTAGAAGGAATCGCCTGTACGACCCCCGAGGTGGTAAACTCCATACGGTAAAGTTCCCGTTTAACCGTTTCCTTTGTCAACTTGGATAAAACAGGAGATTCGGAACCGATATGTATAATATCCCCTTTGAGTGTTACGGCATGCGCAGACTCATCCTCTTGCTTTTGGGTATGGCAAGAGCATAGTACTATCGCTGGAAGCAATAGTAAAAATATAGATTTCATATAAGATGCGTAAAATGTTTAGTATAAAAAGTGATTCTAATGCTTGATTCAAATTACTATACCAAACGAGGGAGGCGCACGGGATTCGCCACGCCGCACAAGACGCAAGACAACCTCTTTCTTTAGAAAGACGAGCACTACCATCAAAAGCGCCCAAGCCATAACCAAAGGTAAGTACGGAATTAACTCCATACACAATTCGGTCAGCTCTTCAATCGTATTAAACGCTACTGTACTATGCTCATGATGAGGCAAGCCATCGGCTCCCGGCAGATAGGGATGAGAGTGAGTGATACTATAGTTTAGGAAATGATGCGTATGGGTAAAGGCCGTGCCACCCACGTAGTAACTCATAAAGAGTACTACCAAGAGGGGCCTTAACCACTTCAAGCTACGCATTGTTTTCATTCGCCATCTGTTTACTCCGCAAAGTTATAAAAGAAACTGCCATTTCATTTGCAATAAGTCAAAATTTATTCCTTTATTTGCATACACTGAATAATAAACAGTCATATCAATGAAATAAACACTACTTTATGAGAAAAATCTTACTTGTTTGTGCGGCATTAGCCTGCATGACAGTCTCCCCTGTACCAGCTCAGGACGCTGCCGTAAAAAAAATCATCGAGATGGGTCAGAACGATAATCAAGTGATGCATCAGCTGGATATCCTTACAAACCGCTTTGGCGGACGTTTAATAGGTTCCGACGCTTATGAGAACGCCGCCGAGTGGATGGTGCGTGAGTTTAAGAGTTGGGGACTCGATGTCCAATTAGAAGAGGCCGGTACCGTCCCTGTCGGCTTTAATCGAGGACCTTGGTTCGGACGCTTGTTGAGCGACAACGGAATGATCCTGCATTTCGCCACCCCTTCCTACACTTCCGGAACGAAAGGCGTGCAACGTGGGCATGCGGTGATGGAGCCTCGTAACGACGAGGAGTTCCAGCAAATCAAAGGAAGATTGAATGGTGCTTGGGTTCTTATCTCAGGGAAAAATGTAGGTTGGCCTATCGACCGCTCCGCCTCGGGAGATTCCATTCGTGCGGAGATCAAGAAAGAGAACAACGAGATCATGAAGAAAAACAATGATCTAAGACGCCGCAACTGGGAAAACGGGGAGAAAAACGAGATGTTGCCTTATAAAGAATTCCCCGGATTATATTATAAGGAAATGTGCGAGGCCGGAGCTTTAGGTTTTATCCAATCCTCCACCGTACCTATCCGTGCGTTATACGACCGGAAAATGATGAACGACCCGAATACGAACTTCGACAATCTGCCGGAACTTCCGGATATCAAATTAGACGAGCATCAATTCGCGATCATCGAACAAATGGTGAAAGAGAGACGTACATTCGAACTAGAGTTCGATATTCGTAATCATTTTAAATTAGGCCCGGTTAAATACCATAATGTCGTAGCGTCTATCAAAGGCAGCAAATACCCGGACGAATATGTTATTATCAGCGGTCACCTAGATGCTTTCGACGTGGCTACCGGAGGCATCGATTGCGGTACTGGAATCGGACCGATGATGGAAGCCGCTCGCATGATCGCCAAATCCGGAGCCAAGCCTAAGCGCACGATCTTATTTATCGGATTCGCCGGTGAGGAATTTGGCTTATTAGGAGCACAAGCTTGGGTGAAAGCGCATAAGGATAAATTACCCAAAATCGCTAATTTGTTCAATCGTGACGGTGGCCCGGAACCTCCTGTCGGTATCTCCGTCCCTCAAGCCATGTATGATGATTTCGTGAAGATCAGCGAACCCATCCAAAAAATCCGTCCGGACTATCCTTTCGAGGTAAAAGTTCGTGAACCCCGTAAACGCCCGACACGCATGGGGGGAACAGACGCATCAGTTTTCGCCATCGAAGGTGTCCCCACATTAGGTTTCACCACAGAGGATTTCAAAGGATATGATTTTGATTACGGCGAAATCTGGCATACGGAACGGGATTTATACACAAAGAACATCCCCGAATACCAAGAACATACGGCTACGGTTACCGCTATCATAGCCCTCGGTGTAGCGAATCTGGATAAGCAATTATCAAGAGAAGGTTTATATACCGAAGAGTAGGTCAGCACGATCGCTATTATAAGGAGTTTACAATGCCTATTATAAGCTCCTTATGATGGGCATCATAAAAGACTTACAATGCCCATTATAAGAAATAGAAAAAGGATATGCCCTAATAGACATATCCTTTTCTCATTCTAGGGTGAAAGATGGGGCTCGAACCCACGACCCTCGGAACCACAATCCGATGCTCTAACCAACTGAGCTACTCTCACCATATAAAAAAACCTTTCATTCTTCACAGACGCCTTGGTTCATAAAACCTTGTTTTATTCATAACAAGATTTTTATCTAAAAAACCACAATGGGTGAAAGATGGGGCTCGAACCCACGACCCTCGGAACCACAATCCGATGCTCTAACCAACTGAGCTACTCTCACCATATCCGCCTTTCAAAGGATTCCCCCTTTAAGACGGCGCAAAGATAGGTATAAATTCTGATTACACAAACCTTTTGCGAACTTTTTTATCCATCCACTTACTTATAGATCGCTTTCTTTCCCGCTAACAATGTGTTACGCATCAAAGAAATGATTGTCATAGGCCCTACGCCACCCGGAACCGGAGTGATATAGGAACATTTAGGAGCGACCTCGTTAAACAAGACATCTCCCGTTAACTTAAATCCGCTCTTGGTTACGCTGCTTGGCATACGGGTTGTTCCCACGTCAACGATCACGGCGCCTTCCTTCACCATATCCCCTTTCAAGAATTCAGGAACACCTAAAGCCACGATAATAATATCAGCAGACAAGCACATCTCCTTCAAGTTCTTAGAACGGCTATGGCATACGGTCACCGTACAATCGCCCGGATAAGATTTCTGCATCATCAAGGTAGCCATCGGCTTGCCGACAATATTGCTGCGTCCCAAAACCACGCAATGCTTTCCTTGCGTCTCGATATGATAACGCTTCAATAATTCCAAGATACCGGCAGGCGTAGCCGATACGAAACAAGGCAAACCGATAGACATACGTCCCACGTTAATCGGATGGAAACCGTCCACGTCTTTACGATAATCGATCGCCTCAATCACCTTCTGCTCGGATATATGTTTCGGAAGCGGAAGCTGTACGATAAAGCCATCCACATCCGGATCATTATTTAACTCATCGACCTTACGAAGCAATTCTTCCTCCGTAACATCCTCCTCAAAGCGAATTAAGGTAGACTTAAAACCAATCTCCTGACAAGTCTTGACTTTACTAGCCACATAAGTCTCGCTACCACCGTCATGGCCCACCAAAATAGCAGCCAAGTGAGGGATCTTACCTCCGGCAGCCTTGATCTGGGCTACCTCCTCAGCCATCTCCTTCTTCATCTGAGCGGAAACGGCCTTACCATCCAGCAATTGATAATGTTGTTCTTCCATATTATTGATTATCTCCTGTTAATTAACGTCTGAACGAGGGCTTCATCGAAGGTAGCTTCATCTTCCCCGACTTCGCGGAAGTAAGCATACGCATCATCTTACGGGTCTCATCAAATTGCTTGATCAGCTTGTTTACCTCCTGGATGCTCGTACCGCTACCTTTGGCGATACGCTGACGGCGTGAGCCATTCAAGATAGCCGGGTTGCTGCGCTCATCCGGAGTCATCGAATAAATGATAGCCTCGATACTCTTGAACGCGTTATCATCGATATCCACATCTTTCAATGCCTTTCCTACACCCGGGATCATGGATGCCAACTCTTTCAAGTTACCCATCTTCTTGATCTGTTGGATCTGGGAGATAAAGTCGTTAAAATCGAACTGGTTCTTAGCGATCTTCTTCTGCAAACGTTTCGCTTCTTCCTCGTCATATTGCTCTTGCGCACGTTCCACCAAAGACACGATATCACCCATGCCTAAGATTCGATCCGCCATACGTTCAGGGTGGAAAATATCCAAGGCATCCATCTTCTCGCCCGTACCGACAAACTTAATCGGCTTATCAACAACCGTACGGATCGACAAAGCGGCACCACCACGGGTATCACCATCCAACTTCGTAAGTACGACGCCGTCGAAGTTCAGCCGCTCATTAAATTCCCTCGCGGTATTCACGGCATCCTGACCCGTCATGGCATCTACCACGAACAAGGTCTCATCCGGCTGGATAGCGCTCTTGATAGCGGCGATCTCGTTCATCATCTGCTCATCGATAGCCAAACGACCGGCGGTATCCACGATCACGACGTCATTGCCTTTAGCCCGTGCCTCGCGGATAGCGTTCATAGCGATCTCCACCGGATTCTTATTCTCCAATTCCATGTATACCGGAACACCTACCTGCTCTCCGACTACACGCAACTGCTCGATAGCTGCCGGACGATACACGTCGCAAGCGGCTAATAATGGTTTCTTATTTTTCTTGGTCTTTAATAAAGACGCTAGTTTACCAGTGAAAGTAGTCTTACCCGAACCTTGCAAACCGGACATCAATATAATGGCGGGATTTCCCTGCAAATTCACGTCGACTGCCGTACCTCCCATCAAGCTGGCCAACTCATCGTGAACAATCTTAACCATCAACTGACTAGGCTTAACCGATGTAAGCACGTTCTGTCCTAAAGCCTTCTCTTTTACCGTATCCGTAAAACTCTTGGCAACCTTATAATTGACGTCGGCATCCAACAACGCTTTACGCACATCCTTCAATGTTTCCGCCACATTGATCTCGGTAATCTTGCCTTCGCCCTTCAACAGTTTAAACGATCTGTCTAACCTTTCGCTTAAGTTCTCAAACATAATTCGTATGTGTATTTATATTATTTTCTACTGGATTAAGGGGCAAAGGTACGAAAAAGAGATGAGTATGCGATGAAAGCGATCTCGAAATTCTTCACTTCTCAACGTTTTAGTATACGGATCGAATTAAGAACCGCCAGCAAAGATACGCCTACATCCGCGAAAACAGCTTCCCAAAGCGTGGCAAAACCGAAGGCTCCCGCCACAAGGACTATCACCTTCACGCCAATAGATCCCACGATATTCTGACGGACGATATTCCGGGTAGCACGTCCGATAGAAATAGCTTCCGCTACTTTAGAGGGCTGGTCCGTTTGGATAACCACGTCCGCGCTCTCGATGGCCGCATCCGATCCCAATCCACCCATCGCAATACCGACATCACTTAAAGCCAGTACCGGCGCATCGTTCATCCCATCGCCCACAAAGGCAACCGACTTATCCGGCTCCGCCGTTAATCGCTCTATATAAGCGGCTTTATCCTCCGGCAGCAGATTACCATACGCTTTATCGACACCCAAACGCTCAGCGAATTGATTCACGATCTCTTGCTTATCCCCGGACAACAAGCAAATATCTTTAACATCCAGATCCTTTAACCGACGAATCGCATCCACGGCATCCTTCTTCAAGGTATCCGAAAGGAGAAGATGCCCCGCATATTTCCCATCGATCGCACAAACCACCACGGTAGAAACACTATCGGATAATTCCTTCGGGACAGGAATATCACGTTCGGCCAATAAACGAATGTTACCGACAAGCACCTGCCGACCGTTCACGATAGCCTCGACACCATGCCCTGCCAATTCCCGCATGTCAGTGATTTCCATCGGCACGCTATCTTGTTTTTCCGCATAGCGAACTACAGCCTGCGCTACCGGATGGGTACTTTTCCGCTCTACTGATAACAAAATACTCAAAAGATCAGAAGCCGGGATACCCGTGCTTTCCACCGTTGTGACCTCAAAACGCCCGGTAGTCAATGTACCGGTCTTATCGAACGCTACCGTATTTACCCGTGTGATCGCATCTAAATAATTACCACCCTTAAATAATATCCCGGCACGAGAAGCGGCGCCTATACCACCGAAATATCCGAGCGGAACACTTATAACCAAGGCACAAGGACAAGAAATAACCAAGAAAACCAATCCCCTATATAACCAATCCGAGAAAACATACTGGAAAGAAGGCGTCACCATCCCTACCAAAGCAGGAACCGACACGATTAGAAACGACAGAAGAATCACGATTGGGGTATAAATCCGTGCGAAACGCCGAATAAACAATTCCGCCGGCGCTTTCCGCTCCGAGGCATCTTTCACCAAAGCCAAAATACGGGCCAAGGCACTTTGCTCGTACGGCCGATTCACTTGTATACGTACCGCCTGCCCCTGCACGATCATTCCGGCAAGCACCTCCTCACCCTCACAGATAGAACGAGGCATACTTTCCCCGGTTAATGCCGAGGTATCGAACTGCACCTCGGCTTCCAATAAAACGCCATCCAAAGGCACACGTCCGCCGGGCTTCACCTCGATCCGCTCGCCTACTTTCACATCCTTCGGAGATACATTCATATATGTACCCGTCCGCCATACATCCGTTCGTTCCGGCCGGACATCTAATAAGTCACTGATATTCTTCGAAGCTTTATTCACGGCTAGAAGTTGCAACCTCTCTCCTACCGTATAGAAAAGCATCACGGCTACGGCCTCGGGATACTCCCCAATACAAAACGCCCCGATCGAGGCGATCGCCATTAACGAGAACTCACTAAAAAAGTCTTTCCGCAAAGCCGCTTCCCAAGCTTCTCGCATAACAGGAAGTCCTACCGGCAAAAAAGCGACCAGAAACCAAATAGCCTCTATCCAAGACTCAGCAAACCAACTTATCCCCGAGTACTTCCCGATAAGTCCTATCACCAACAAAACGAAAGAAACCGTCGGCATCCATAAACCGGAACTTCCGTGCGAATGGCAATGTTCACATCCACATGTTGTACTCATAATCTTATCTATTTTAATTATTTACTTCTTGATTACGGTACAAAGGTAAGAGAAGGGAGTTGCAACTTGATTGCAAATTATCAGGGTTTCTGGGAACGTCGCTTATTACACAATGGGCAAACACCCTTTACCGTATAATTAATGGTATCCATTATATATCCTTCCGGCAATTGAGCGACCGGGATCTTGATATTATTTAAACAAGAGGTTTTACGGCATACCTCGCAGAAAAAATGAATATGCCTATCACCCACTGGGCATGTCTCCGAACGGCTCTGGCATATCTCATATTTTATAGAGCCACTACCATCTTCGAAAGAATGGATCGCATGATGTTCCAATAACAAGGCCAATGAACGGGAAATGGTCGATTTATCCAACGTCTCCAACTCCGCCTCCAATTCGAACAGGGAAGCCGGGCTGGTTCGTTCTGATAATTTTTGTAAGACAAGGATCCGTGCGGCAGTAGGCCGTACTCCTTTTCCTACCAACATATCTTCACATTGCTTCGTGGACATGAGTTACCTTTCTTATTTGATTACAATACAAAAATACGAACAATTTCCCAATATTCACAGTTCAAAAAAACACGTACATGTTTTTCAGAATTCACGTACGTGTTTTCGAAAAAAGACGTACGTGTTTTTTCCCCCTCATATACTTATATTCTTTTATTTTGCCAAGAGGCTTTCTTTAAATAGATTACGCTAGCGACGAGCAATCCACTATAGTAAATAGCCTCTGTCAAGAAGCATACGGCTACCGGCAAACGCAAACGCATCCCCGCGACATATACAAAAAGCACATACAGAATCAATACCGCCGCTTCCATAAAAAGCGCAGAACGTGTATTTCCCGTACCCGACACCCCGTTGAACGCCACATTAGCTACCGATCCGATCAATAAAGAACCGACAATCACGTAGACGGATGGAACCGAGGCTGCCACTAATGAAGCGTCATTCGTATAAACAGACACGACCCATCCCGGCATCAAACTGACAATAGCGGCAAACACGACCATAATGCCCAACGATAACTTACAGATCTTCCAGATAGTCGGTATAACTTGATTGATCGCTCCCGCCCCGATACTATTACTCACGAACGTGTTTGTCGTGGTCGCCAAGGAATTAACGGGAATCAACATCACGACGTAAATACTACGTACGATATTCGCCACCGCCAACTCCCGTTGCCCCAAATGCTCCACAGCGATAAAGAACATAAACCAAGTAGCGATAGACAAGAAATATTGCAGCATCGTGAACACAGAAATATCCAGCACCCGTTTCAACAAGCCAAAATCGAAAGAACGAATCTGGTTAAGCGCATATTTACGTATATCTACGGTAAGTCTCGTGTAAACCACGAAAAAGAGAATCGATACCGCCTCGGCTATGACGGAAGCGATAGCCGCCCCTTGAATACCCATCTTTGGGAATCCGGCATGTCCGAAAATCAAAAGATAATCCAGTAAGACATTCGTCATTGCCATCAAGACAGCGTTCAATGTCAACACCTTTGTACGGGTAATACCTATAAAAAGAGCCCGGAACATCACGTTCACGAAAGAGAAGAAGAAGCCAAACACACGCCAATCCAAAAATTCCTCCGTGGCATTCAAGATAGCGTCCGAAGAAATCAATACACGCATCACGTCTCCCGCAAAAAAACGAGAAAACAAGAACAATATAGCAGCCAGCGACAATAGGAAGAAAACGCCTTGTATCATGACAGGCCCTATCTGGTCATAACGTCCCTCTCCGTTTCTACGGCCAATCACGATTTGAGATCCCGTACTAAAACCAAAGGCGATCGTAAAAGCGCAGATATAATAAAGTCCTCCCATAGCGGAAGCCCCCAACTCGACTTCACCAACCCTACCTAGAAAAGCCGTATCAGTCACGTTTATCACGTTTTGCGCCAACAAGCTCAAAAAGATCGGGTAGCTAACATTCCATATATTCCTGTTCGTGTACATAACTCGCTTATTACTTAAATTTATGAAGATAAAAAAAGCCCGCCGCATCCCGACGAGCTTTTCTTATGATTAGAGATCTCTACAAAGCCTAGCGTCTGCTATATCAACTTATTTGTCGCCGTATCGGGAAATACCACGGAAGGCTTGAATGTTTTCGCCTCCTCGAAATCCATCATGGCATACGACATAACGATAATAATATCTCCGGGTTGAGCCTTACGGGCAGCCGCTCCGTTCAAGCAAACCACTCCCGAGCCACGTTCGCCCTTGATAATATACGTCTCAAAACGTTCTCCGTTATTATTATTCACGATCGAGACCTTCTCGTTCGCGATCAAATTAGCGGCGTCCAACAAATCCTCGTCGATAGTGATGCTACCGATATAGTTTAAGTTAGCTTCCGTTACCGTTACCCGGTGAATTTTTGACTTTACTACCTCTATAAACATGTATGACTTATAATTAGTATTTGATATTGTCGATCAAACGTACCTCTCCGCAATATACCGTGATGCAACCTACCGGATAATCGGTATCCGACCAGTTCTTGATAGACTCTAACGTATTGCCATCTACGATCTCGTAATACTCAACTTCCATGACAGGATCACTATTAATCGTATTGACAACATAGTCAATCACTTCTTGTACGCTTTTTCCGGGCACAAAGGTAGTACTTTCTTTTAACGTACGAGCAATTAACGGAGCTTTTTGACGTTGTTCCGGTGTCAAACGGGTATTCCGGCTACTCAAGGCCAAGCCATCGCCCTCACGAACGATCGGACAAGCATTGATCGTTACAGGGATATTCAATTGTTTCACCATCGCCCGGATCACAGCGATCTGCTGGAAATCCTTTTCTCCGAAATAAGCGTTATCCGGCTCCACGATATAGAACAATTTACTTACCACCTGCGCTACACCGTTAAAATGCCCCGGACGCTTAGCGCCTTCCATTACCTCAGATACCGTTCCCAAATCAAACGTACGGGTATCTGGCTCCGGATACATCTCTTCTACAGAGGGAGCGAATACATAGTCACAGCCGGCAGATTCTAATAACACACAATCAGCCTCCAACGTACGGGGATACGTTTCCAAGTCGTGTTTGTCATTAAATTGGGTTGGATTTACAAAAACACTGACTACACATACATCATTGTTTTTCACGCAATGTTGTACCAAGCTAAGATGTCCATTATGCAGTGCTCCCATGGTAGGAACAAAGCCAATTTTCTTATTATCCTGCTTTGCCTCAGCAAGATAAGCCTTCAAATCTTTAATACTATTTACTATTTTCATCAGATAGATGCTTAATTGACGGTGCAAAGCAACTAAATAATTACCGTAAATAAAAGATTTTTCGTATCTTTGTAGCGTCTTTATAAAACTAGTTTACAGAATGGATGCAAAAAAAATCTTGTTTATAGCCCAAGAAATCACTCCCTACCTTCCCGAATCCGAGATCGCGACAATATGTAGAAATTTGCCGCAAGGAATTCAGGAGCGTGGTCGCGAAATCAGGACATTCATGCCAAAATTCGGAAATATCAACGAGCGCCGCAATCAGTTGCACGAGGTTATCCGTCTGTCTGGTATGAATCTTATTATTGACGACACGGACCATCCTCTGATCATTAAGGTAGCATCCATTCAATCGGCCCGGATGCAGGTTTACTTTATTGACAACGAGGATTTCTTCCAACGGAAATCCACGGTTAGCGATGAGAATGGAAATGAGTATGAAGATAATGACGATCGTTCGATCTTCTATGTACGCGGAGTATTGGAAACCGTAAAGAAATTGCGTTGGATTCCTGATGTAATCCATTGCCATGGCTGGATGTCAGCGTTAACGGCTCTTTACATCAAGAGAATGTATGCCGATGACCCGTGCCTGCGTAACGCGAAAATCGTTTATTCGATCTACAACGATGACTTCAAGAACCCGCTAAACAAAGATTTCGCAACAAAACTGAAGGCGGACGGAGCCAAAGAAGCTGACTTGAAGTTAATCAAGGCAGATACAAGTTTTGTGGGCCTAACCAAATTAGCGATTGATTTCGCTGATGGTGTAATCCAAGGTAGCGAGACGATCAATCAAGAAGTCCTTGATTATATCTCTGCCAAGAAAGATACTCCATTCCTTCCCTATCAGTCACCGGAAACTTATATGGACGAGTTCAATAAGTTCTACGACGTGGTATTGGATTCTAACACGAAATAATAAATGTAGTAATGAAAATCAAGCTTTTAATACTTGGACTTGGCCTTGGTGCTAGCATTTTGGCCGGGTGTAATGATGATTTTAGTTCGATAGGAACAAGTATTCAGCCAGGCGACGATACAATTGCGGTATATATGGACACGTTCCAGATACAAGCCACTACGGTGCAATTAGATTCTATTTACGCAAGGTCTACTAGCGCCCAGTTGGGTGAACTCTACGATCCGCTGTATGGTAACCTTGTATCGGATTATATGTGCCAATTCTATTGTCCGAGTGATTTTCAATTTAAGCATACACCTTATGAGGGAAAAATTGATTCGGTGGAATTCAATATATATTATAATGGTTCCAATAAAAACGGTGTATGGGTAGGAGACTCCTTGGCGCCTATGCGTGCGGAGATCTTTAAAATTACAAGTCCGTTACAAAAGAATTTTTATACAAATATTGACCCTAAGCAATATTGCAATATGCAAGAGTCAATGGGTGCTCAAGCTTATACAGCTTATAACACAAGTATATCCGACTCCCTTAGAAACTCTGATGGTTACAGCCCTCATGTAAGCATTAAAATGCCTACTGAGTTCGGACAAAAATTTTATGATGAAACGATTAATAATCCGGGTACATTCAAGAATCAAGAAACTTTCAATGAGTTTTTCCCGGGGCTTTATGTAACAACTACCTTCGGTAGTGGTAATATATTGTCCGTGGCTAGCTCTGTCCTTAAGATATATTATAATTATGCGGTTAAAAGCACAGCAGGAAAAGACTCTTTAATAACCACGTGGGAAGCTTTCTCCGTCACTAAAGAGGTCATTCAGCTAAGTCGTTTCAAAAATACGGATATGAGTCAATTGCTACAACCGAACGACAGCTATGCATTTTTTAAGACTCCTGCCGGCGTTTGTACACGCATCGTTCTTCCGACACAGGAAATTACTCCGATCATGGAAAAACGTATCGTGAATAATTTACCACTAGAGTTAAAAGCGATGCCGCAAGAAGATTGGCAATATGCATTGGCTCCTCCTCCTTATCTATTAATATTGCCAGAGGATTCGGTAAAAAGTTTCTTTGAGGGCAACCAGATAAACAATAATGTAACCTCGTTTTTATCGGAAGCTTACAATGAGACGACTCGCACTTACTCTTTCCCGAATCTCGCCAATTTATTGAAATATCAGATAGAGAAAGATCCGGATAAAGATATGGCGTTACTTATCATACCGGTTGATTGGACTTATACCCAAAGTAACAATTATGGTAGCGTACAAACAATCACAACCGCAATCACGAACTATTTGGCCCCTTCAGGAGTAAAAATACGGAAAGATGAAGAAGTAATGAAAATCGGTATCACTTCATGTAAATATGCCAGATAATAAAAAGTATTCATACAAAAAAAGCGAGAAGAAGAACATCTCGCTTTTTTTATGCACTGTTCCAAAGCAAAAAATAACGGGCCCCCTAAAGGACCCGTCACTCTCCAAAAATAGTCTAGTCAAATCAATTAACGACTTATTTCTTCGCCGCCTTCTTTTTTAATTTATCTAATTCTTTCTGTAGACTCTCGATCTCCTCTCCTTGATTCTTAATCGTAGAAAGCAATGAATTCAATTCCTCATTCTCTATGTTTTCCGGGAATTCCGCATTCACACGAACAATGAAATCGGAAAGAACATTCATATAGTTATTAAATGCGTCATACGGATTATCGTAAGGGCTAAAGCCTCCCTGTCCCATATGCTTTGTACTCATATAATAGAAATGGTCACTGCTCTGCAGATAGTACCAGTCCTGACGGATACGACGAGTCTGAGACAAACGAACACGCTCACCGATCTCGTTAATCTTACGGAATGCTTCCTGCTGCAATACATTTCCTAACCAAGAACTACAATCTCTCTCCTCATCTACCCAAGAGATCGGATAAGGAACGGAGATAGAATCTACCGGCTTGATCAATGTAAATACTTCCGATGGAGTAGAGAAACTAATACCCTTATCTGCGGCAAAGCGAGGCAAAGCCTTGAAGAACTCAAAAATACCGGTTGAAGCTGGATGCAAAGATCCCAGCACCTCATAATTCATAAACAAATTAATGATTTGCTCTGAATCCGGAGTAGCAGCGATCCATGACATATACTTATCGGCTGTCAAAGGATACTCATTCCAACTATAATCACTGAAACGGTTCGATAAATCCTCGCTGAAACGGTCATTCTTCAATAATAAACTCAACTTCGGAGCTACGCAAGAAGAATACATATAGTTCGGACTCTTCCAACCTAAGATATGCTTAGCACCCTCCGTCAACATCCCCTTATAGCCCATCTCAGAAACCATAGCGGAAATATCATCCGAGTAAATCAACTCCGTATTACGGAACACTTTCGGTTTAACCCCGAATAAAGTCTTGATCTTATCTTCTTGTTTCTTTACTTGATGCTTGAACTCCTCCGGATCTCCCAAGGAAGAAAGAGAATGAGCATAAGTCTCAGACAAGAATTCCACATTCCCCGTAGCCGCCAATTCCTTAAAGCTATCGATCACTTCCGGAGTATAAATCTCCATCTGCTCCAACGCTACGCCGGAAATAGAGAACGCTACCTTAAACTTACCACCACTGGTCTTAATCATCTCCAAAATAGTCCGGTTAGCCGGCAAGTAACATTGTTCAGCTATACGATGGATAATCTCCTCATTCTGGAAATCATCGTAATAGTAATGGTCGTTACCTATATCGAAGAAGCGATATCTTTTTAAACGGAACGGCTGATGTATTTGAAAATAAAAGCAGATCGTTTTCATAATATTGTTTGTTTTATTTTTGTCTTGTCGTTAATTTATTTGTTACCTATCACATTGTCGTAAATACGACGAACCTTTTGTCCGGCATACTCCCATTTGATATTATCCACCTCTTTCTTACCTTCCACTTTCAAGAACTCATGCATGGCAGGATAAGTAATAATAGAATACATGGCATCCGCTAACGCCTCAATATCCCAATAATCCACCTTAATCGCATAATCCAAGATCTCGGCGCAACCGGATTGTTTAGAAATGATAGAGGGTACACCACATTGCATGGCTTCCAACGGAGAGATACCAAAAGGCTCGGAAACCGAAGGCATCACATATACATCACTGGCTTTCAACACCTCATAGACCTGCTTACCCTTCATAAATCCAGTAAAGTGGAAACGATCTGAAATATTACGTGCCGCAGCCAAACGAATCATTTGATCCATCATATCACCACTACCAGCCATCACGAAACGTGCATAAGGAGCCTTAGCCAAAACCTTTGCGGCAGCCTCAACGAAATATTCCGGCCCTTTCTGCATCGTGATACGACCTAAGAATGTAATAACCTTATCCTTTACACCCTTTTTATCTGGGATCGCTAAAATCTCAGGACTTAAAGGCTCTACGGCGTTATGTACGGTCGTTACCTTAGAGGGATCTTGATGATATTTCTCAATCACCGTCTGACGAGTCAAATTACTCACCGTTATGATATGGTCTGCATTGTCCATACCATTCTTCTCAATCGCATAGACATCCGGATTCACATTACCGCGACTACGATCGTAATCCGTAGCATGAACATGGATGACCAAAGGCTTACCACTCACATTTTTAGCGTGAATACCCGCCGGATAAGTCAACCAGTCGTGCGCATGGATGATATCATACTCTTCCGTACGAGCGATTACTCCCGCAACGATCGAATAGTTATTGATCTCTTCCAGAAGATTATCCGGATAACGTCCGGAAAACTCAAGGCACCCTAAATCAGTCACATGACGATAACTGAAATCCGCATAAATATGATCCCTGTACTTATAATACTGGTCAGCGTTCATTCCCGCTTTGGAAACCCGTTGCTGCACATATTCACGGTCAACATCCTTCCAAACAATCGGAACTTGGTTGACACCCACTATCTTTAGAAAGCTCTGGTCTTCATCGCCCCAGGGCTTCGGTATACAAAAAGTAATATCCATATCGGGCTGCATTGCCATGCCTCGTGTCAAACCGAAACTGGCCGTTCCTAAACCGCCCAAGATATGAGGAGGAAATTCCCATCCAAACATTAATGCTTTCATAATGGTACTTAGTTTTATTCGGCGTTATACTTCTTCAACAAATCCACAACACGGAGGATAGCCGCAACATTCATCGCAAAAGAGACAGCTCCACGTCCGGTAAACGGTGGGTTACCATCAAACAATTCCGGGATCGTCCCGATACAGTGTAATGACATCTCCTCCTCCAAGCTTATCAACATACGTTCAGCAAAAGCAACGCCACTCTTTCCGAATACACGCAAATAAGCTTCCAAATAGGCGCCTAACAACCACGGCCAAGCAGTACCTTGGTGATAAGCCAAATCTCGTTCATATTGCGGCCCCACATAATACGGGCGATATCCTTCGCTCTTCGGACTCAAGGAACGCAAGCCCTTCGGGGTAAGCAACTCTTTCGTCACGATGTCCACCACGGCACGTTTCTGCATCCTCGTCAATGGGGAATAAGGCAATGCCACAGCGAAAATCATATTAGGCCGTACGCTCCAATCTACCGTAGAACCATTCACGGAATCGAACAAATAATTATACCCGTTCACAAAGGTTTCCGGGAACGATTTATCCATCGACTTGATAATCGGATCAATACCCTCGACAGGTACTCCCCCCATCAATTCCGTATAGAAACAAAGAGCATTATACCAAAGAGCGTTAAATTCCACTATATAACCGGAACGAGTTACGACAGGTTTTCCGTTTACGGTAGAATTCATCCAAGTAATCGCCTTATCTTTTCCATTAGCGAAAAGTAAACCATTCTCCATCAATTTCATATCGGGATGTTTCTGGTCCCGTATATAATCGATAACTTCTTTCACGAAATCGCTGTATAGCTCACGTGCCTTTTCAACGCCCTCATGTTTAGCATACTGTTGGATCGCCCAGATCGCCCATAAAAAGACATCCGGATGCTCGATCTCACGAATCACCGCATCGAAACGCCCATTCGCCATATACGCCCGCATCGCCGGCATCGCCGTATGCATGATCTTCTCAAAACGAACCGGATCATCGATAGACAACGTACTACCCGGAAGAGCTACGAACAAATCTCTCGCACGTACTTTAAACCATGGATAGCCCGCTAATAGATAAGCGTCGTCTTCCTTGGGACGAAAATAAAATTGCTGAGCGGAATTCTTCAAGCAATTGAAGAAGCTAGTACGAGGCGTACGAGCTACGACCTCATTCTCATACAGTGCCTTCAAGCGGGTAGTTGCCACTGCACTATCGCCAGCGCTGAAAATAATAGTCTCCCCTTTTTTGATAGGGACCTCGAAATATCCGGGAACATACAAATCCTCCTGATAAGGATATCCCCTCTCTTGTTCTTTCGGATACTCGATGCCATTGTACCAATACGGCTCATACACAAATTTAACTTTCTTGTTAAATTGCATATACAGTTCCGGATAACCGGGATACATACATGTCTTGATTCCGTTTGTGACTTCCTCGTAAGATTGGTTCACGTTACCATTGGCTTGCGTTAAGTTCTTCACGCTACGGAAAGCAAGGAAAGGACGGAAACGTAAGGTCGTAGCGGAATGAGCATCTTCCAACGTGTACTTGATCATGATACGATTCTCGTACATGGAAAACACTTTCTCTTTCGAGAAGATCACACCTCCTACACGGTAAAGCGTACGAGGTACTGTCTCTGAGCTATACTCGCGGATGTACTTATGTCCCTTGGGGCTGAAATTATCGCCTGCATATTTATGCAACCCAAGATTAAATTCGGCACCATGTTGAATTACCGTCTCATCAAAAGAAGACAGTAACACATGGTTGTCATCATCAATCGCAGGCACAGGCATAACGAGTAGTCCGTGGTATTTCCTGGTATTACAATCAACAACAGTAGTGCAGTGATAGGCTCCCAAACGGTTGGTTCGAAGCACCTCACGAGTCAGCGACTCTTCCAGGTTTATCATTACTGTTTTGTCAAATTTAAGATAACTCATATGTGTATTTGGGTTTTAAGTTACTTTCTTTAATATCAAAATGAAATTATTTTCGTTTCTGAGAATCAAAAGTATTATTTAATAACTAAAAAAACAAACTGTCTTTTATATTTATTTAGAAAAAAAGGCATCCTTCTTCTACGATAAACTTATAGATCAAGGCTTTAAAAAGAAAGGTGCTCTAAAGGAGTGTTTTCAAACATATAAATTTTTGTTAAATCAATCCTATCATCATATTCATCAAAGCTCAAAATCAAGGTACAGCCCCCCGAAAACAAGCCTCGGTTTAGTCATAGGAAATGTTCTATTTTTCATTTTAAATCAATCTGAATATAAAAACAGATGCCTATAACGTTCCTGTGATTAAAATGCCTACCTTTGCGGAAATTTTCAAACAATTTTTAATATGAGGAAGTTATTATATAATGTAGTAATTTTATTAAGCGCAATTCAAATGACACACGCAGCAAATAACCCTTTCTTCGGGAAGTTTAAAACACCGTTCGAGACCCCTCCTTTCGATAAGATCAAGATCGAGCATTATGAGCCCGCTTTCGACGAAGGAATCAAGCAAATGGAAAAAGAGGTGCAAGAGATCGCCAATAACCCGCAACCGGCTACTTTCGAGAATACGGTAGTAGCTCTGGAACGTAGCGGCAAATTATTGGAAACAGTCTCTTCTGTTTTTTTTAATGTATTAGGGGCAGAGGCTAACGACGAGATGATGGAAATCTCGCAACGTGTCTCCCCGAAGTTATCCCAAACCTCCAATAACATCTTCTTAAATGAGAAGCTACTTGCTCGGGTCAAATCAATCTATGATAAAAAAGAACAATTGAACCTTTCTACCGAGGATGCTAAATTGCTGGAAGACCTTTATGAGTCGTTTAAAGCGAATGGGGCTACGTTAAATAAAGATGACAAGGAAAAATACCGCAAGCTAAGTATGGACCTAAGCATGTTAACCTTGCAGTTCGATCAAAACGCCTTGAAAGATAAAAATCGGTTCGAATTACTAATAACGGACGAGAACGAACTATCCGGTTTACCCGAAAGTGCTCGTGACGCAGCGGCCATGTTAGCCAAAAGTAAAGATAAAGACGGATGGTTATTCAATCTCTCGGCTCCGAGTTACATTCCATTCATGCGTTATTCCGACAAGCGTGATTTGCGAGAGAAAATGTATCGTGAATACATGAGCGTAGGAAATAAAGGGGATGAGTTCGACAATAAGGACATTATCAAAAAGATCGTTAATATCCGCCTAGAGATTGCCCAGTTGATGGGATTCAAGAATTACGCCGAATATGCGCTGGAACACACAATGGCTAAAAACTCAGCGAACGTATACAAATTATTGAATCAGTTACTCGAAGCTTATAAACCGATAGCGATCAACGAATACAATGCGGTAGAAGGATTTGCGTTAGGTACAGAGAAAGAGAATATCACCGTTATGCCTTGGGACTGGAGTTATTATTCCGAGAAGTTACGGGATATCCGCTTCAAGGTAAACGACGAGATGACTCGCCCTTATTTCGAGTTAAGCAACGTAAAGAAAGGCGTATTCGGATTAGCTACCCAGCTCTACGGTATCACCTTTAAGGAAAATAAGAAAATCCCGGTTTATCATCCGGAAGTAGACGCTTACGAGGTATACGATGCCGATGGTAAGTTCCTTGCTATCCTTTATACGGATTTCTTCCCTCGTGACGGAAAACAATCCGGCGCTTGGATGAACAATATCAAGGCTCAATACAAAGATAAAGACGGAAAAGATAGCCGTCCTCAGATCGTTATCGTGATGAACTTTACCCGTCCGACAGACACGAAGCCCTCTTTGTTAAGTTTCGACGAGGTGAACACACTCTTGCATGAGTTCGGGCACTCCTTGCACGGCATGCTAGCGCAAGGAACATATTCCAGCCTTTCAGGAACCAGCGTTTATCGTGATTTCGTAGAACTACCTTCCCAGATCATGGAGAACTGGTTGACCGAGAAAGAGTTCTTAGATCAGATCGCCGTTCATTACCAGACCGGAGAGAAAATCCCGCAAGAGATGATACAAAGCTTGGTAAACGCCTCAAACTTCAACGCCGGCTACCTTTGCTGCCGCCAATTAAGCTTTGGCTTGCTGGATATGGCATGGCATACGTTGGAGCAACCTTTCGACGGTGACGTAGCGGCATTCGAGAAAAAAGCTTGGGCTCCGACCGTAATCATGCCGGAAGTACCGGAAGCCTTGATGGGCACAAGCTTCGGACATATCTTCTCCGGAGGATACGCGGCAGGCTATTACGGATATAAATGGGCCGAGGTATTAGACGCCGACGCTTTCTCCGTTTTCAAATCGAAAGGAATCTTCAACAAGGAGGTCGCGAAATCTTTCCGTGACAATATCTTATCCAAAGGTGGTACGGAAGATCCCGCCGTGTTATACAAGCGTTTCCGTGGACAAGAGCCTACGATAGACGCCTTATTAATCCGTAATGGTATTAAGAAGTAATAATTTACCGGGCGATAAGCCCGGTAAATCTAAATAATCACTACCTTTGTGTCTGGATTAAAAGACAAAAGAGTAAACAAATGTGCGAGAAAACAGAAAAACAGCACGAATTAGATAAACGTTACCTGCGAATGGCCGCTATCTGGGCCGAGAATTCGTACTGTAAACGACGCCAAGTGGGCGCATTATTAGTAAAAGATAAAATGATCATATCCGACGGATACAATGGAACACCCGCCGGTTTTGAAAATGTTTGCGAAGACGAGAACAATGTCACCAAGCCTTATGTTCTACATGCGGAGGCTAACGCCATCACAAAAGTGGCAGCCTCATCGAACAGCAGTAAAGGAGCGACCATTTATGTTACCTCCTCCCCTTGCATTGAATGCGCGAAATTAATCATACAATCCGGGATCAAGCGAGTGGTCTATTCCGAGAATTATCGAATAGCGGACGGCTGCGAATTATTGAAGCGTGCCGGTATCATAGTAGATTATATAGATTTGAACGAATAAATAAAACGTTTTTATGGATAAAAACAAAAGACTGACCGTATGGCTCCCGGTTATCATCGCAGCTAGTATCGCTTTAGGTATCTTTATTGGGAACCATTATTTATCTATCAGTCAAGGAAAAAAACGGTCCTACTCCAGCGGCAACAAGATAAATGCCATCTTGGACATTATCGACGAGCAATATGTTGACACGGTTAGCATGTCTAAGTTGGTAGAGAGTACGATCCCGAAAATATTCAGTGAATTAGACCCTCATTCTGTATATATCCCCGCGGAAGACGCTTCCGTGGTGAATGAGGAGCTGGAAGGTTCTTTCAGTGGTATTGGCGTATCATTTAATATGCAAACCGATACGATCCTAGTGATTAGCGTAATTAGCGGCGGTCCCGCAGAGAAAGCAGGTTTACTGCCCTTCGACCGGATCATCTCGATCAATGATTCTATTTTTTCCGGAAAGAAAAAGAACCAAGGAGAGATCATGAAGACACTTCGGGGCGCAAAGAACAGTACGGTGAAACTAGGCGTACAGCGAGGGAATTCTCCTGAGTTGCTCTATTTTGACGTAACCCGTGGAGATGTCCCTGTTAATTCGGTCGATGTTTCTTATGAGGCGGCTAAAGGTATAGGTTACATCAAGGTTAGCAAATTCGCCCGGAATACTTATAATGAGTTCATCACGGCGATCGCCAAGCTGAAACAAGCGGGCTGTACCTCTTTCGTGATCGACTTACGGGGTAATACCGGCGGATATATGGATGCCGCTATCAATATGATTAACGAGTTTATGCCGGAAGGACGCTTGATCGTCTACACGGAAGGTAAGTCGTTCCCCCGTTCCGACGTATACGCGAACGGAACCGGAACTTGTAAAGACGCCCCAATCGTAGTATTGACCGATGAGATCTCGGCTTCCGCCAGTGAAATATTCTCCGGAGCGATTCAAGATAACGACCGTGGTACGATTATCGGACGAAGAACGTATGGCAAAGGTCTGGTACAAACTCAAATGTCATTGAGCGACGGTTCAGAAATGCGATTGACCATCGCTCGTTATTACACGCCGTCCGGTCGCTGCATCCAGAAGAAATATGAGATGGGTAATACGGACGCTTACGACCAAGATATCTATAACCGATATATGCACGGCGAGTTTGACTCGGCCGATAGTATCAAGATGGATGATTCCTTAAAATACCAGACCGTAGGCGGACGTACCGTATACGGCGGGGGCGGTATCATGCCAGATATCTTTATCCCTCGTGATACGAGTGGCGTTACCTCTTACTACTCTAATGTGGTAAATAGCGGCGTGCTTTACCTGTATGCGCTCGAGTACTCAGACCGCCATCGGGAGAAACTAGGCTCATTCAAGACTTGGGAGGAATTATATAATTACTTGCAGCAACAACCGCTCCTTTCCGATTTCGTGAACTTCGCGGCTACCAAGGGCATCAAGAGACGTCCCACATTAATTAATATATCCGGCAAGTTAATCGAGAACCAATTGCAAGCGTATATCGTAAGGAATTTCTTCGACGAGGCGGGCTTCTACCCCATTTTCCTAAAAGATGACGTTACCTTATTACGTGCGATCAAGATCTTGCAAGAGGGAAAATCCGTGCCGAATGCGGAACTATTAAAACAATCAGCGAATGGAGACTTACACAGCCAAGCAGGCCCTACGAAAAGATATGGCCTCTCGAAAGAAAGAATATTCGAGGATTACCTTGTGCGAGCTATCGGATAAGATCATGAACCACTTGGAACAGACGGAACTGTTCCAAGCGGCTTCTTGTATCGCCCTTTATCACGCTATAGCGGGAGAAGTGCAGACCGCCGGCTTTATCGAGAAATGGTACCAAAAGAAAAAGCTTCTGTTGCCCTTGATCGTTGGTGATGATTTGAGATTGCTTCTTTACGAAGGACCGGAATCCTTAAAACCCGGACCTTTCGGGATATTAGAGCCTAAGGCGGACGGCATAGAAGTTCCAAAGAATGAGATCGACTTGATTATCGTGCCCGGAGTCGCCTTTGATAAAGACAAGAACCGCATGGGACGAGGAAGGGGATTCTACGACCGCCTTCTTTCCACGCTCAACGCTCCCAAGGTTGGCATATGCTTCGGGTTCCAGATGATACCGCAAGTCCCGGTAGAGCCACTCGACAAGAAAATGGATTACGTAATAACAGAAGACACCATCTATTGATCTCTCCGCAGAATATATACTTACTGGGTCAAGCCATATATACTTACCGGGACTGGGCAGTATATGTTACTTGACCCAGTAAGTAATATTGCGAATGGTAAAGCCACACTCAATGAAAAACGATATTGGTAATGACCGAGGCACCCGCGTAATCATTCAAGCTTTTCACCAACCGTTCCCGGCAAAGCGTCAACTCGCTACGAAGTACGGAGGAAGTCAATGAGACATGAAGCACCTTATCACGTACATATATATTACGTGTGTACTGCATGATCGTAGGCCCTAAAACTTCTCCCCACGCACGTTGGACCCGGATCTCCATCATTTTCTCGTACAACTCGGTATTATCCTCGAAAAAGTCACGAAGCACCTCACCCAATGTCTGTGTATTTCTTCTCTGCATCCTTATTCCTCCATAGGTTGTACCTCGCCACGTTCCACACGGAAGAGGGCATAGTCATGATTCATAGCCAATAAGATCTCATCCAGATACTTCCGGTTCGTATCCGTAATAAAAATCTGCCCGAAGCCATTCTCGCTGACCAGTTTGATGATCTGCTCCACACGGCTAGCGTCCAGCTTATCAAAAATATCATCCAACAGCAAGATAGGTGTAGTCTGTCCCCGTTTATTTAGGAAAGCGAACTGAGCGAGTTTCAAGGCGATCAGATACGTCTTATTCTGTCCTTGCGAACCAACCCGGCGAATCAGGTACCCGCCCAACGTCATTTCCAGCTCATCCTTATGGATACCGGAAGAGGTATAGCCCAATATACGATCCCGTTCCCGGCTCATCGCCAATTTACCGGCAAGCTCCGTTTCCTCCAATTGCGAGATATAATGTAGCCCTACCTCCTCGGCAGAGCCGCAGATCGTCTGGTAGTACTCATTAAAGATCGGGGTAAAATCCTCCACCAGTTTTTTCCGCTTCTCGTAAACGATTTGGCCGTACATACCCAGCTGCATCTCCAATACCTCATAAAGAGAGGCATCCATGCTCTGATCTTTCAGCAACGTATTCCGTTGGAGCAACGCTTTATTATATTGGATAAGCGCATGCAGATAAGGCTTGTCCTGCTGCGAGATGATTAAGTCCAGAAAACGGCGTCGCTCATCGCTTCCCCCCCGGATCAAGTCGGCATCAGCCGGAGAGACCATGACCAACGGTAATAGGCCGATATGCTCGGACAGCTTGTCGTACTCCTTCTTATTCCGTTTGAACTGTTTGCGTTGCCTACGCCGCATGGCACAGAAAATCTCCTCCTCACGTCCCTCATAATCATAGTTACCCTGCACCACGCAAAGATCTTGATCACTGTTTATTATCTGGCTATCAGGCGTATTGACATGACTCTTGCAAAACGAGAGATAATGAATAGCATCCAATAGATTCGTCTTCCCCATCCCGTTATTGCCGAAAAAGCAATTCATCTTGGGCGAGAAAATAACCTCGGACTGAAGTATATTTTTGTAATTGAGAACAGAAAGCTTCTTTAGTATCATCTAAACCGTATTAATCGTACAAAATTAAAAAATATACTTCTAAGTATAGATTATATCAGCAAAAAAAACTACTTTTGCGCTTTGAATCGCCAACCGTATGGTATGGCTTAAAATCAGCGATAAAATTAATAAATAACTATAACACATTATGGCTACTAAAGAAAAGGACACCAACAAGGAGTTAGAAGTAGAAGAGATTGTCTCCAAATCGGAGCAATTCATTGAAAACAATTCAAAGAAGATTATTTACGGTATAATAGCTGTCGCACTCGTTGTTGGAGCTGTTTTGGGAATCAAGCATGGTTATTTAGTTCCTCTGGAGAAAAAAGCCGCCGCCGCCATGTTCAAGGGCGAGCAATACTTCGCCAGAGATTCTTTCGCCTTGGCTTTAAACGGCAATGGAGCTGACTATGAAGGTTTCGAGGCTATCATCGACCAATATGGAAGCACGGACGCCGGAAACTTGGCGAAGGCTTACGCAGGTATCTGTTACTACAAGATGGGCGATACACAGAAGGCGCTCGATTTATTGAAATCTTTCAGCGGAAAGGACCAAATGGTATCTCCGGCGGTTACAGGCTTGATCGGTGATTGCTACGTGAACATGGGTAATACGAAAGAAGGAATCAGCTATTTCGAGAAAGCCGCTAAGGAGGCCGACAACGAGGTAATCAGCCCGATTTACTTGAAGAAGGCCGGTATCGCTTACGAGAACTTGAAAGAGTATGACAAGGCTGTAAAGGCTTACACGACTATCAAGGACAAGTATTACACTTCCATGGAGGCATCCGATATCGATAAGTATATCACCCGTGCTTCGGCAGGAAAATAAATAAACAGTATATTATATAGTATAACAGAGGATGTCTCGGTCAAACAAGGCATCCTCTTCTTTTAAAGAGACAAGTATGGCTACAGCTTATCAGAATTTATCCGAGTACGACTTCAACAGCGTACCTGATGCTTCAGAGATGAACATCGGCATCGTAGTTGCTGAATGGAACAAGAACATTACCGAGAAGTTATTGGAAGGTGCTTGCAACACGCTTGAAAAGCACGGGGTGAAACCGGAGAACATCGTAGTTAAACGAGTTCCGGGTAGTTTTGAACTGACTTTTGGAGCCAAAAGATTGGCCGAGACTAAAGAATTAGACGCTGTGATCGTTCTGGGATGCGTCGTAAGAGGCGATACGCCACATTTTGATTACGTTTGTTCCGGCGTTACGCAAGGCATTACAGAATTGAATTTAATGTACGATATTCCTTTCATTTTCGGCCTGTTAACTACCGACACCATGCAGCAATCCGAGGATCGTGCGGGAGGTAGATATGGCAATAAAGGGGACGAGGCAGCGGTTACCGCAATAAAAATGGTAAATTTTTCTGCCTAAACGCTTGCAGGTTTCAAAATAAATCGTACCTTTGCACTGCAATTAAGAACAAGGGGGCAGTTACCAGAGTGGCCAAATGGGGCTGACTGTAACTCAGCTGGCTTTCGCCTTCGGTGGTTCGAATCCATCACTGCCCACCTTTTTAATTCGCAACATATTATTGCGGAAGTAGCTCAGTTGATAGAGCATTAGCCTTCCAAGCTGAGGGTCGCGGGTTTGAGCCCCGTCTTCCGCTCTAGGAAAAGAGGAAAATTGAAAGGTTTTCCTCTTTTTTTATATCCTCGTATTACTATATATCCGGGATAATGTCGGCTCACCCGATAAACCTGGGGGATTAAGCATACAGCTTTGTAAGTCTGAAAAGAAAGAATTTTATATCCGTTACTCCTCTTAAAGCAGCTCTAAACGCCTTAATTTTAGCATTAAAAGACTC
>NZ_JAMOKU010000100.1:0-1532 GCF_023656845.1 Parabacteroides sp. Y3-G-102
TTTGTTGGCGAGGATCATAGACTTCTACAACAATAGGAGACCGCATAGGAGCAACAGGGACATGCTCCCACCTGTCAGGTTCCGAGAAGCTCTGACTTGTATGTGATCGCTCAATGGAGGCTTCGCGCCTCCAGCCGCGAGGCTTCCTCCGCAGTGGTTTTTTCATGGTTGTTTTGCATGGAAAAAGAAAAACGGTATTTTTGCCGCTGTGAACCGGTTCAGGAAACAACTTTCAACCCTGTGGAGTTTTTCAGGAGAAGGTTCTCTAAGATGTGAAGTACCTTAGAAAATAACAGTAAAATCTGTAAAGTAAATTTAGGCAAATTCATATGAATACTCTTGGATTAGACAGATATATACTACCTTGCCTAAGGAGTATATCTTCTATGTCTGGAGGAGATATCTCCTTGGGCTAAGTAAGTAGTACTTCGTATATATAATCTCGTAAGCGCTCAATTTTTGAAAGCTGAGCAAAAAAGTATGTTAGATGACTTGTGCCATGCACTTAAGATACTTTTAGTGAGTATTCAAAAAAGGGCTCATGGCTAATGTTAAAATCAAAATTAATTTTTAATACAACCCGGTTTAGGGCACAGTAAAGTACCCCATTCAAAGGGGTATGCCCTAAATTGAGTGCTTACAAGTATGTCTGGGCTTTGGTGAACAAACAGGAGAATATCACTTATTGTCTCTTATGACAAAGACGAGGATGACAGCCGTGGTAGCCGTCCTATTGAAACTTTCTAGGGAAGCTTTCTTGGAAGTATACAGTCTGACGGATATGTGGTTTACAAGCACTTGGCAGAGGTAAATCCTAAATGTGAGTTTATACTCTGTTGGGCGCATGTACGCAATAAGTTTGCCATGACCTTTGAGGCAAGGATGCGGATGCCGAATGGTTTGTTCAGAAAATAGGCGAGTTGTATAAGATAGAGGCTGAATGTATCCTGAAACGCTTAAAGCCTCATGAGATAAAAAATCAACGGTGCCAGGATGATGTAACACGCATATTGACTTCTATTTATGAAAAGGCGGTGAAGCTGTTGAAGAATAAACGAAAACATTATAGTGAGATGATGCGGAAGTCGCTGAGTTATATGATCTATAGTTGGGAAGAACTTCAGAATTACAGGAAGGACGGATGTTACACCATAGACAATATCTTTGTAGAAAGAGCCATTCGGCCTTTTACGGTACATCGAAAAACTCTTTGTTTTTTAGTAGCGAAGAGGGTGTTGAAACAGCACTGGCATTTTTCATTCTGATTGAGACCTGCAAGAATGTAGGTCTCAATCAGAGTGACTATATCGCAACTACAATCAAGCTTTTGATGGACGGGAATAAGAATTATGATGACCTCGTTCCTATGTCAATGGCTATATAATACATGACAAATCGTTAAATTTAAAAATACCTTAATTCCGCAACACTATTATAAAATATTTTTTTTAAGTACCTGAGCAACAAAAAGTTGCTCAGGATTTTGCCATGTCAGAGGATTCACTTAACTTAGTGTTGCAAAAAAATAATCA
>NZ_JAMOKU010000101.1:0-1518 GCF_023656845.1 Parabacteroides sp. Y3-G-102
TGTCTTATGCTGATATAGGTAGACACATTCAATAACAATAAAATGTGTAATTATTATGCGCAAAAAACATGAGCATTACAGCGAAGAAGAGAAATTGCATCTTCTTCATTCTTATTATCAATCCGGCATGAGCAAAACCAGTTTTTGCAAACAACATGGTATTAGTGGGATAACTTTGTTAAATAAATGGCTGGCGAAGTATGAATCAGTGGTAAAAGAGGTATCTTTGGCTCCGTGTCAAGCCCCTACGGATATGAGCGATCGAAGCAAAGAGGATTACCATGATGAAAACGCGCGACTCAAGAAGCGTGTTAAGGAGTTGGAGAAGGCCCTTGCCTTCTCCCGGTTGGAAACCGAGGCCCGTGATTTAATGATCACGCGTGCGGAAGAGTATTTTAACATTCCCATCAGAAAAAAACCTGGGGCCAAATAGTAACGGAACTGGTCAGGCTTCGCAAGATGAAAGTAGCGCCAGCCTGCCGTCTGTTTGGCCATTGTCGTCAAGCCTATTACCAGTCCAAGGCTGACATTGGGAGCCATGTGAAGAATGAACGTCTCATGCTGGATACCGTACGTGAGATACGTGGCGAGGATCCCGGTATCGGTGGTTACAAGCTGTGGATCATGCTCACCGCCCTCTTCGGAGAGAGGTTCATGCCCGGTCGCGACAGCTTCTACACGCTGCTTCGTCGACACCGCCTGATGCTTCCTCCGCGCAAAGCCAGGGGCACAACCAATTCCAACCATCGTTACCATAAGTGGAAGAACTTGATAAAGGGCTTTGTCCCAACCTCTCCCAATCAACTGTGGGTTAGCGATATTACCTATATACCGCTTGCCGGCGGAGACGTCTGTTACCTGCATCTGGTCACGGATGCTTATTCCCATAAGATAGTGGGATGGGTACTGGCTGATAGCTTGCGTGCCTCAGCCACGCTTGAGGCGTTGCGGCAGGCCATAGACCAGGCCGTTGAGATGACAGGGAGTGAAAATCTGGAGGGCCTGATACACCACTCTGACCGTGGCGTGCAGTATTGTTGCGACGCGTACGTGGAGCGCCTTCGGCGGCATGGCATTGCCATCAGCATGACGGAAGACTACAAGCCCACGGACAATGCCGTGGCGGAACGTATCAATGGGATAATTAAAGTGGAACGCCTCTATAGGCAAGGGCTGTTCGAGACCATCGAGCGTGCCGCGAGCGTGATAGAGCGCTACATCTACTTCTACAACTACCGCCGACCGCACATGAGTGTCGGTTATAAAACCCCGGGCATAGTGCACGGGGAGAAGGAAACGCAAATAAAAATGTGGCGGAATAAAAGAAAACCCGTGAAAAGTAACGAGAAAGAGATGGATACGATAGCTTTGCAAAGCCGAACAACTAATCTCTCAGAAGGGCTCTGTTCGGCCCAGAGGTAATGTGTCTATGTTATCAGTATGAAGTTAAAAGAAGTGACTACTATATCAGTATTACTTTATAACTACTGTCTACTGATTACGTTTATAAACAAAAAA
>NZ_JAMOKU010000102.1:0-1505 GCF_023656845.1 Parabacteroides sp. Y3-G-102
TGTCCATTCCTAAAATCACTTGTCACTTTTGGGGTAGTTAAACAACTTTACTTGTCAATAAACTCATGATCCTCCTGGCTTACTTGTCACTCTCTGATAAAGCCTACCAAAAAGCTTGTCATCAAGAATGGACAATGGATATACCAGAGTGATCCATATTCTCGGCGTACAAATGTAAGGAATCAAAAAGAATCAGGGTCTTTTTCGCCAAAGATTTTTCCCCGGCAGTTTGCCTTTATACACCTCCATCGGGCACTCCATTCCGATGCTCATATGAGGTCTTCGGTTGTTATAAAAGTCAATCATACGATTGATCTCATTGATCGCCTGTTCTTTATCCCTGTACATTTCCTGCTCGTATATCCATTCGACCTTGAAGATCCCGTTCTGTCTTTCCGCCATGGCGTTGTCTGTCGGCTCATATCCTTCTGTCATGCTTATCCGTATGTGATGCTCCATGAGGCAGCTGACGTAAGCGTCGCTGGCGTATTGTGCCCCCCTGTCCGAGTGGTGTATGGTACCGCAAAGGTTGCCGCCTCCGGCGATCCGGATCGCCATGCGCAAGGCCTCTGTCGTATGCGAGGCGCTGAGACTGTCGGATAGGCACCAGCCCAATACGGCGTGCGAATAGGCGTCGGTGACAAGATGCAAGTACAACACGTCCCCCAATATCCACACGTACGTGATGTCCGACACCCATATATGGTTGGAATACCGCGCGTCTTTTCCCTTGATAAGATTGGGGTACCTTTTATAGACATGATTGGAGTCTGTCGTACGCCTACGTTTGTTGGGCTTGAGCTTAAAGCCTTTTGATTCATAAACCTTTAAGAACGAGTCTCGCCCGAGGGTCACAGCATGTCCCAAATCCTTTTCCAGTAAATGGAACAGTTTGAAACCTCCGATACGGGGACAACAAAGACGATAATAGCCTATCATGTCAGCAAGAAGCTTGACGCGTTGTCTCTCCGATACATCAGCCTTCATGTTCGCGTAATACCATTGGCGTTTCTTTCCAAACAGCCCGCAAAGGGTAGCCACACTCTCATGGGGATACTCCTCACGTAACGCCGTTACTGTTTGGCACCATCTTTTTTTAATATACTGATGCCTTCTTCCTCTTCCGCTATCTCTATCATCTTCTCGAAGGCACGGCTACGCATCTTCTCCAGCTCCAAAGAACGACGCAATTCCTCTATGCGCTTTTGAAGGGACTCCATATCTGTCAAATCCGATTGCTTGGGAACCATCTGTAACCTCTCTTTTGTTTCTGATGGCAAAGGTAACTGGTCCGATCCCACTGGGTATTCTTTTAGCCATCTATATATGCAAGGAGGGCTCAAAGAATATTTCTTCGTTATCGCATACTTGCTCATTCCGCTACTGTAATACTCGCGTAACACGGATAATTTAAAGGGTTCCGTGAACACTCTTTTGGGCTTTCTTTTGATCATTTCTATACTTTTTAGCCCCTTAAAAGTGTCAAGCTATTTCAGGACAAGACA
>NZ_JAMOKU010000103.1:0-1398 GCF_023656845.1 Parabacteroides sp. Y3-G-102
GGCTCACCCGATAAATCAGGGGGAAAATTCTTTAATTCTATAGAAAATTTGCACCTTTGTACCATGAACAATCAAGGACTATTAGCATTGGCACAGTTGATTCTGCCATCAGAGATACTTTCAAATTTTGAAGTAGTACGTGTAGAAGAAGAGGCATCCCTTATCCGCATCTATCTTGATGAATCGGTTAAGGCTGAATATAAAGAGAACCCAGAGATTGAATCCAAAGGGTTCTGTGAAGCCGTAACTATACGTGACTTTCCAATCCGCGATAAAGGTGTTGACCTAATTGTCAGAAGACGCAAATGGTATGACAAGCAGAATAACCGATACTTCTCCGACTCTTACGACCTGAAGGCTGAAGAAACCCGCTACTCCAAGGAGTTTGCGGCTTTTTTAAAAGGAGTGTATGGAGACGATTCCTACGACCTCCCGTTCGCTTGACCGCTATTATCACATAAACGGGGATACGTTTGAAAAGCAATACAAGGAAGTGCTCAGCGGCTATCGTGAATGGTCAGAACTCTCACATGCAGAAGACTGGCTTGTCTTTCCAGAGAACATTGGTGAAAGCATCTGCATTGACGAAACGGCTCCAAGCAACGGTGAGCTGTACACTATAGTAAGCAACAGATCTTCACGTGGAGGTAAAGGTACCATCATTGCTATTGTAAAGGGTGTGGCGGCAGATGCTGTCACGGAAGCACTTATGCGCATTGACGAGGACAAGAGACTGTTGGTTAAGGAGATAACAATGGATATGTCGAATTCCATGCGACTTATAGCCAGACGCTGTTTCCCGAATGCAATGCGTACCATAGACCGCTTTCATATACAGAAACTTGCATGTGATGCCTTGCAGGAGATGCGCATCGCGCATAGATGGGATGCCATTCAAGCAGACACGGATGCCAGGGAAGAAGCCAAATGCCTGGGCGAAGCATACACTCCAATTGTGCTTGCAAATGGTGATACCCACAAGCAGTTGTTGGCTCGCAGCAGATATCTGCTTTTTAAATCTGCCGACAAATGGACGGAAAGTCAGAGACAAAGAGCTGAGGTGCTCTTTGAAACGTATCCTGATCTTAAAGAAGCCTATTCGCTTACACATTCCCTAAGAATGATATTTTCCAAGAATACCGTCAAAGATGCAGCAAGACTCTCGCTTGCACGATGGTACAACAAAGTGGACGACTCTGGCTTTAAGAGTTTCAATGTTATTGCCGCCACACTTTACGAGCACTATGATGAAGTCTTGAACTTCTTTGTAAACAGGGCAACTAATGCATTTGCAGAGTCTTTTAATGCTAAAATTAAGGCGTTTAGAGCTGCTTTAAGAGGAGTAACGGATATAAAATTCTTTCTTTTCAGACTTACAAAGCTGTATGCTTAATCCCC
>NZ_JAMOKU010000104.1:0-1312 GCF_023656845.1 Parabacteroides sp. Y3-G-102
ATGAACTATAATAAGAAAATTGAATACGGTTAACGATAATTAGCATGATTATGCAATTTATCGTGCATGGAAAGCTCGTCGGGGCTGACAGCTCAGCCCCTTGCCGCATGGCGTTCCCTCCGCAGGAGCTGTTATGGCTTTTCAGATTTGAATCCATCGACATAGGGCTTTCCGTGAGTGACTACTGCGAAGGCTTGCCTTACGAGTTTGTTGGCGACCGCAATGACCGCCACCTTACCGGGCTTGCCGTTAGACCGTAAACGGTCGAAACAGGCCTTACACTCGGTATTAGACCTGAGAGAAGAGAAAGCCGCCACATAGAGCTGGCTTCTAAGGTTTGAATCCCCGTTTCGGTTGATGTGACCTTTGACATTGACTGACGTGCCGGATTGTTGGTAAGTAGGTGACAAGCCCAAATAACGGGTAAGCTGCTTGGCGTTATCAAAGTATGTGAACCCGCCGGTAGCTACAATGAGCGCGGTTGCCAGAGTGACACCGATACCTTTGATGGAGGTGAGCAGATCCATTTGTTTCTTGTATTCGCCCTGTGCCAACGAAGCGAGTTTTTCCTCCATAGCCTTGATTTGCCTTTCAAGGAAACCAATTGTTTTTTCAATGGTTTTCTTGCATTCAGGGTCGAAATGAGGCAGAACTTCCATTGAACCTTTAAGGTTGCGTGTGGCTACAAGTTGTTTTTTGAGTTGCCGTAGAACCGTTCGCTTCTGCTTTAAGACAAGAATCGAGTCACTGCGTAGCTTGTAAGGAGTCGGCTGCATTCTCTCACCGTACAAGGCTATCAGGCGGGCGTCAATCTCGTCCGTCTTGGTGACAGTGAGCATGACACGTGCGAAGTTTTTTATCTTCAGAGGATTCTCCAGACTGACGGTGATACCCGCCTCTGAAAGCAGATAAACGAGCAACGCGCTGTAATTGCCTGTTGCTTCCAGCACGCAATGATGTTCGGCGGCTGAAATGGTTTGGACGAACTCATGAATACCTTTTACGGTATTCTTAAATGTTTTCGTTTTACTTGTCTTTGCTGACGAATAAGCGACAACGAAAGTCGCCTTGCTGACATCGATTCCAACGTAAGTCATGGTCTGAATGTTTTTTAAACAACATCTGTACATCATGAGCCATCATTGCGAATGCGGGGTCTAAAAGCCCATTGAACTATCCGGTTTCTGATGTATAAAGTGTGGGGACAGAACATGATTCACGGTCTTTATGACTAATGAAAACTCGGTCTTATTCCACACTTTGATGTTGAATGTTTATGCAAATTTATAACGATAAATTATTATACAATGAA
>NZ_JAMOKU010000105.1:0-1194 GCF_023656845.1 Parabacteroides sp. Y3-G-102
AAAAAAATTAGGGGTGAGCCGTTCTAGAGTTTACAGTGGATTGAGTATCTTTGAGCGTGATAACCCCCAAGAGGCAGCGATGATGAAAAAGCAAGGCAAGGATGTAACCGAGGAAGATTACAAAAAGTTATTGAATGAGATCTCCTCTCTCAAGAAGGATTTAGCCCAGGAACGCTTGCGTGCGGACTTTTATGAGGAAATGGTGGCCTTTGGTAAGGAAGTATATGGTATTGACTTAAAAAAAGCTGGCACCAAGTAGCATCCAGGCTTCACGGCAGGGACAAGAGGCTCTACGGCATTGTCCCCCTGTGCCGTCTACTTGGTGTAAGTAAACAAGCCTATTATAAACATGGAAACAAACTGATGCAAAAACTGGCATTGGAATCCTTTGTCGTAGAATATGTCAAGGAAGTGCGTGGCAAGGATCCCGGAATCGGAGGCAACAAGCTCTGGCTGATGTACCAGGCTCGGTTCGGTGATGATAACAGCGTGGGTTACAATCGTTTTTACGATATTCTGGATCGTTACTCTTTAAAAGTTCGTAAACGTCGCCATCGTACCATGACTACGGATTCGAACCATGATTACCCGGTTTATCCCAATTTGGTTAAAGAACTGATACCGGACGGCCCATGCCAGTTGGTAGTCAGCGATATGACTTACATATTTTTGGGAGTAAACCCTGAAAGCGGAAAAAATATTTTTTGTTATTTGTCAGTTGTTACCGACGCTTACAGCAAAGAGATTATTGGATATAGCGTGGGTAAGACACTGGAGGCACGGTATCCTTTGGAAGCCTTGGAAATGGCCATCAGCCATTATCCCGGAAAAGATTTGTCCGGTTTGATCCACCATTCCGACCGTGGTGTCCAATATGCCAGTTCCGTGTATACGGAGCGTCTGAGGAAATGCAAAATAAGCATAAGCATGACCGAGGGCGGAAATCCCAAGGAGAACGCCATCGCGGAACGGATAAACAACACGATTAAGAATGAGCTACTTATGGATATGGAGTTTAATCATATCTCCCAGGTAAAAGCCGCCGTGGCATCAGCCGTTGATTTCTACAACCATGAGCGTCCGCATTGGAGTTTGGACGGGATGACTCCGGCGCAGGCCGCCGAGTGTAAGGGAGAGCTGAAGAAGAGATGGAAGAGTTTTCGGGAAATTGCCATTAAAAATCAAAACAATATG
>NZ_JAMOKU010000011.1:0-131268 GCF_023656845.1 Parabacteroides sp. Y3-G-102
GTATAAAGTGTGGGGACAGAACATGATTCACGGTCTTTATGACTAATGAAAACTCGGTCTTATTCCACACTTTGATGTTGAATGTTTATGCAAATTTATAACGATAAATTATTATACAATGAAAATAGCCATAGAAGCCCAACGTATTTTCCGGACAAATAAACATGGTATGGATTTTGTAGCCCTTGAAAGTATCCGGGAGTTACAAAAAATAGATCATGAGAACGAGTATTATATCTTCGTCAGCCCGGGAGCAGATCATTGCCTAGAAGAGACGGATAATATGCATATCGTAGAGGTGAGGTGCCCCTCATATCCCCTTTGGGAGCAGATAGCGTTACCGAATGCCATAGCTAAGGTGAAACCGGATCTATTGCATTGCACAAGCAATACGGCCCCCATCCATTGCCCAGTCCCATTGGTACTGACCTTGCACGACATCATCTTTCTCGAGCCCAAGCAAGGAGGCAATACATCCTTATACCAAAACATGGGTTGGTACTATCGCCGTCTGGTAGTTCCTCGTATACTTCCCAAATGCGAGAGGATCATTACCGTATCGTATTTCGAACGCAACCGGATACGGGAAGCCCTACGCCTGCCGAAAGAACGGATTATAGCGATCTATAATGGGTATAGCCAACATTTCCATCCCTTGTCAAATGTATCGGCCATCACCCGTAAATACATCGACTCAGACGATTATCTTTTCTTCTTAGGGAATACAGACCCGAAGAAAAACGTACCTCGTACCTTGAAGGCATATAGCCTTTACCTTAAGCGCTCGTCAAGAAAGCGCCCCCTATTGATAGCGGACTTGAAAGAGGACAAGTTAGATATGCTATTGAAAGAGCAGCATATAGAGGAAATCAAACCCTACCTGTCCTACCCGGGTTATATTTCCAATAAGGATCTAGCTTACTTATATAATGGAGCT
Source organism: Parabacteroides sp. Y3-G-102 (assembly GCF_023656845.1). NCBI lineage: Bacteria > Pseudomonadati > Bacteroidota > Bacteroidia > Bacteroidales > Tannerellaceae > Parabacteroides > Parabacteroides sp. Y3-G-102. Next base: position 938 of record NZ_JAMOKU010000011.1, read on the forward strand.
TTCGCCTTTCTCTACACCTCCTTACGGGAAAGCTTCGGTATCCCTATGCTGGAAGCTATGGCTTGCGGTACGCCCGTAATAGCGGGAAATACCTCAGCTATGCCAGAGATAACCGGTGAAGGAGGATTATTGGCCGATCCTCTCGATGAGGAAGAAATAGCTTGCTTATTGTTACGATTGGAAGAAGATCCCGTGTTCCATGACGAACAAGTAAAATATGGATTACAAAGATCTCGATTATTCTCATGGAATCATACGGCAAAAGAACTATTGCAAGTTTATACAAACATCTTTCAATCCCTAAAAGAATGAGTATCACTGCACTCAAACATAAGATCAAGAAGAACGATAAATTAAAAAGAATCATTCATTTTCTAATAATGAATCAACGTGGTTCTTGCCCTAGACTATGGGTTAAATGGTTTATCAATCCATTCATGCTCACCTACGGGAAACGAAGTAAAATCAGGAGATCAGCCATAATGAATGTCAGTCCCATTAACCCTTTCGTTCTTGGTCAAGAAAGCGTAATCGAGCATTATGCCACCGTAGACAACGGCGTTGGGCAGATACATATAGGAGATTACACACGCATAGGGATACAGGATACGATCATTGGTCCGGTTTTTATTGGGAATCAGGTGATACTCGCCCAGAACGTCACTATTTCAGGATTGAATCATAAATACGATGACATTTCCAAACCAATTCTAGCCCAAGGCATAACCACCTCTTTAGTTGTCGTAGGAGATGAATCTTGGATTGGGGCGAACGCTATTATTACCGCGGGGGTACATATCGGGAAACACTGCGTAGTCGGAGCGGGAAGCGTGGTCACTAAAGATATACCGGACTACTCGGTAGCCGTAGGTAACCCTGCCAAGGTCGTTAAACGTTACGACCCATGCAAGCAAGTATGGATAAAAACTTCTGAAGCATAAAAGATATGGCATCCACAAAAAAAGAGTTGGTATCCGGCGTAATCTATATGGCTGTATCAAAATACTCAGGAATCATCGTATCCTTAGTCGTGGCAGGCATATTAGCCCGGTTGATAGCGCCCGAGGAGTTTGGTGTCGTAGCGATCGCCACCGTCATCATCTCCTTTTTCAGTATTTTCAGTGATCTAGGGATCGCCCCGGCGATCATTCAAAACAAGGACCTGACAGAAGACGACCTTAACGGCATATTCTCTTTTACCTTATGGACCGGGATAGGAATCTCTATCTTATTCTTCGCTTCCGCATGGCCAATAGCGTTGTTTTACAAACAGAATTCATTATTACCCATATGCCAATTATTATCCGTGAACCTATTTTTCGCCTCGGCCAATATCGTCCCAAACGCTCTTCTATTCAAGAATAAAGAGTTCAAGTTCGTAGCATACAGAGCCTTGGGCATCCAATGTGCCGGAGGAAGCCTAGCGATCTGCGCCGCTATATCGGGTGCCGGATTATATGCTTTAATCATCAATCCTATATTCACCAGCATTTTCTTGTTTATCATCTCATTCAGGAAAAATCCCTTAAGAATAAAACGCACGCTCGGACTGGCATCCATCCGGAAAATATTCAGCTATTCCGCCTACCAGCTCATGTTTAACGTGATCAATTATTTCAGCCGCAACCTTGACAAGCTATTAATAGGGAAATATATGAGCATGAACGCCTTAGGCTATTATGAGAAATCATATCGCTTGATGATGCTTCCGTTACAGAATATAACCTTCGTGATCTCGCCGGTCATGCACCCTATTTTCTCCAATTTCCAAAACGATTTGCCACAACTAGCGAGTTCCTATGAGAAAGTCATACGCACCTTGGCTTTCATCGGTTTCCCGTTGTCGATATTGCTTTGGTTCTCCGCCGGGGAGATCACCATCATCTTATTCGGAGACCAATGGATGCCTTCCATCCCCGTGTTCCGGATCTTATCGTTATCGGTCGGCTTACAAATCATCTCATCCACGTCCGGTGCCATTTATCAAGCGGCGAACGATACGAAAAGCCTGTTTATCTGTGGGGTATTCTCCACTATATTAAACGTATCGGGCATGCTTATCGGTATTTTTATATTCAAGACACTCGAGGCGGTAGCGTGGTGTATATGCACGACTTTCGCCATCAATTTCATACTAGGCTACGTATGGATGTACAAAGTAACCTTCAAGCGCGGCCTGATACATCTGGCACGATTATTTATTTCCCCCCTGTCGCTCTCGATTCTATTAGTATCGCTTTTATTGCCTATATACCTTTCGGCTTATAGGCTTCCGGAATTGGCTGTCCTATCGATAAAAACAGGTATCGTTATCCTTGTCTCCGGCTTATACATACAATTAAGCGGCGTTTACGACATCATTAACCTGATTCAATCCAAGATAAAGAAATGAAAGCTTTATTCCTCATATTCCACGGGTTCAATCCCGCGAACGGGATCAGCAAGAAAATCCATTACCAAGTAAATGGCTTAAAAGCTTGCGGCGTAGACACAAGGCTGTGTTATATGGACGAGACTACGGGCAGAAAACTACGCATGGTAGATAATCACGTGCTTCGTGATTATGGTTCCGGCCTAAAAAGCAAGCTATTGAAAAGGACAGAATATTCCTCAATCATAGAATATGCCCGGAAAGAACGTATCGATTTCGTCTATATGCGCTCAGACCATAACGCTAATCCGTTCACGATCCATATGGTCCGCAAATTGAAAGAGACAGGGATCAAGGTGGTCATGGAGATACCGACTTACCCGTACGATCAAGAATATGAAAGTTTATCCAGAAGAAAATTCTTATTCATAGACCAATGTTTCCGCAAGATATTGGCAAGGCAGCTCTCCGGCATAGTGACTTTCTCGGATTATCCAATCATATTCGGGAAACCGGCCCTACAGATCTCGAACGGGGTTGATTTCAGCCAAATACCGTTAAAGAGAAAGATTAACGATACCAACCACGAACTTCATCTGATCGGGGTGGCAGAAATCCATTATTGGCACGGGTTCGACCGTTTGGTGAGGGGACTAGCGAATTATTATCAGACCCATCCTTCCTATAAAGTTTACTTCCACATCATAGGGGAGTTTTTTGGAGAAAGAGAGAAAAAAGAGATCCTACCTGTCATCAAACAACACGGATTGGAGGAATACATAATCTTGCACGGAGCGAGACATGGAAAGGAACTGGATGATCTTTTCGAGCAAGCGGACATGGCTATCGGCAGCCTCGCCCGCCACAGGAGTGGTATCATCCATATCAAAACCCTGAAAAACAGGGAATACGCAGCACGTGGACTCTCCTTTATTTACTCAGAGATCGATAGCGACTTCGAGAATAAACCTTATATTCTTAAAGCGAAAGCCGATGAAAGCCCTATTGATATCTACCAAATCATCGAATTTTATAAATGGCAAAAACTTTCTCCTGAACAAATCCGTAACAGCATCTTGTCGCTTTCATGGAAAAGCCAGATGAATAAGGTCCTATCCTGTCTCATGGTTGATTTATTTACCTCGCATATACCTTCATAGAGGCTATCATTATAGCTTATTATAAGCAAAAGGTTACTCACCCCAATCTAGTCATAATAAAGAATCAAATTAATCATTTAAACCCACATTAGAAAAAATTATACCATGTTATAAAACAAAATAATTAACCAATAATAATGCTTGCATAAACCAAAACATAACCTTACCTTTGTAAAGAAAGTAGGAAATACAAATAAGTTGATTTAATGAGATACAAAATAAATAATTATTAATTCAAAAAAAGAAGGAAACGTTTCGTTTTCTATTCTTTTATTTTTATTATAAATACCTATTTATATCTTATATAGTGCGAAATGACGTTAAAAAGGGCATTCGAAAAATAGACACCTATTCAAGACAAACCACTATTTAACAGATTGTTAATCCTTAACCCCCCCATTCGATCGGGGGTTCGAAACTAGGTTCGATTCTTTATTTTCACCATTCAAAACAATACAAAGTACAATGAAACAGACAGTTAGCGTCAAAGAGTTAAAAAGTGGAGGTTACACACGTTTTCCGAGGTTATTTATCGACCTATTACTGCAAGATTACTATCCGAAGAACAAAACACGCCTTAAGATCGGCGTGTTCATATACATTTTCGGTAAACTAGCCAACAAGCCTTACAACTATCGATACGCCGGCGGCAAGCGGGTATCTATCTACGAGGGGCAGTGCATCATCCATATCACGACCATGGCCAGGGCATTGGGATGTTCCTTATACGCGGCGAGGAAAGCGCTGAACGAGCTGGCCGAGGAAAACATGATCCATAAGATCAAGGCAGGAAACGGCCTCGCCATCAAGGTACCCTTCTACAAGTCCCTCTTCATCAAGGAGGAGAAGATACAGAAAGATAACGACAAACAAGAACAGGAGTAAAGCATGGCAAACACGAGCAAAAACAAGAACGACCGCCCGGCGACACTGCCCGACGGCCTCGCCCTCCCGCAGGAGCAGGAGATCGAGAAAGCGATCTTATCGGGGCTTATGGCCTCCCACCGGCATATGCCCACGCTGGCGGCGCAACTGCTGCCGGAGATGTTCACGCTACCGCAAGTGGCGATGGCCTTCGAGGCGTACCTGAACATCTACAACCGGGGGGAGAGCGCCGACGCCCTCTCCGTGGAGAAGGAGCTGCGGAGGATAGCGCCCGATAAGGAGACGCTGGCCACCGACCTGTACCAGCTGGCGCTGGGCGGACGGTATCTGGAAACCAGCGACGAGTACATGCCTACCCACGCACGGCACCTGCGGGAGGCCTACGTGGCGAGGCAGTTCATGCTGAGCTGCTACGACTCGGCCTTGAAAGCCTCACGGCCGGACCGTGACACGGAGGCCTTGCTGAAGGAGATGGACTCGCACGTGGGCCGGCTGATGGAACGGCTCTCGCACGCCACGAACAGCGTAGGCATGAAGGAAGCCACCCTGCTGGCCAAGGAGCGCATGCTGGAGATACAACGCAGGGTGACGGAAGGACGCACGCCGGGCATACATACCGGCCTAGAGGGATTGGACCGGATGACGGGCGGCATGATGCCGGGCACGCTCAACGTGATCGCCGCACGCCCCCGGGTAGGCAAGACGGCCTTCGCCCTCTTCATGGCGCTGAACGCAGCGAGGAACGGGCACCCGGTCTGCCTCTACAGCCTAGAGATGTCGAAGGAGCAGCTGGTATTCAGGCTGCTGGGATGCATAGCGGACATAGAGCCCTCCAAGATCCTGAAAGGGACCCTCTCCGCCCCCGAGATGAAGAGGATACAAAGGGCCTCCGACGAGCTGGAGCGACTGCCGATATGGATCGACGAGCGCACGGACCTGAGCGTGGCCGACCTGCGTTACCAGATCTCGCTCCGGCGGAAGCAGGGGCGGTGCGAGATGGTGATCGTGGACTACCTCCAACTGATGCTCTCGCCTTCCGAGGACCGCAAGAGCACGAACGACCAGATATCGGCCATCACACGGCAACTGAAGCTGATCGCCAAGGAGAACGACATCCCCGTCGTGCTGTTGAGCCAGCTGAACCGGAATTGCGAGGCGAGACCCACGCTGAAGAACATGCTGTCCGACCTGCGTGACTCCGGCTCCATCGAGCAAGACGCCGATACGGTATTCTTCCTCCGCCGCCTCTCCGTGATGAACATCGACGAGGACCCGGAGACCCGTCTCTCCACCGAGGGCCGGGGTACCCTCTCGATCGCCAAGAACCGGCACGGAGAGTCCGGGGAGGTGCGTTTCTGCCACAACAAGGGGGTTACCCGGTTCACCGACGACCGCACGCCGGTGCCGAACGACCGCAGACCGGCGAAAGCAGAGCTGGATAAAGACCTGTTCGGATGATCACGCATGACACTTTACTGCGGGTACGGGAAACCGCCCGCATCGACGAGGTAGCGGCCGGGTACCTCACGCTACGGCGCTCCGGCAAGGACCTCGTGGCACTCTGCCCTTTCCACGACGAGCGTCACCCCTCGTTCCGGATCAGCCCGGCGCTCAATATCGGGAAATGCTTCAGTTGCGGCGAGGCGGCGGACCCCATACGCCTCGTGCGCCACATGGAGGGATGTGGCTTCGAGGAGGCCGTACGGCTGCTGGCCCGCAAGTATGGCATCGAGGTGGAGGAGGAACGGGGCACGGAAGAGGCCGGACGGCACGAGGCACGACAGGCGATCTTACGCGGCAACGAGGCCTTCGCCCGCTCCCTCCTTCCCTACGATCCCGCCGAGGGGATAACGGGCGAGGACGAGAACGGCGAGGAAGACCTCAGGGCGCTCCGTGAGACCTTTTCCCACTTCGGGGTAGGTATCTGCCCGCCCGACGCCCCCGAGGGCTTCAGGCGCTTCCGGAGGCGGCTTGTCTTCCCGGTAAGGACCACCGGGGGGCAGATAGCGGGCTTCGCCGGGCGGTACCGGGGGGCGGACGGGGCAGGAACGGCCAAATACGTCAACTCCGATGACAGCGAGGCGTACCACAAGGGACGTATCCTCTACGGCCTGTACGAGGCGGTGAGGGCCGTCCGCGCCGAGGGCGACGTGCTGCTATGCGAGGGTTACAAAGACGTGATCGCCTTCCACGCCGCCGGTATCCGTCACGCCGCCGGGCTTTGCGGCACGGCGCTCACCGAGGATCACGTGCGGATGATACGGAGGCTGACGGGGCACGTCACGCTCGCCCTCGACCCGGACCCGGCGGGACAGGCCGCCACCCTCCGCTCCGCCCGTCTCTTGCTGGCACGGGGATGCGAGGTGGGCCTCCTTCCCCTGCCCGGTGGCATGGACCCGGACGAGGTGTTCCGCCGGCAAGGGGCCGAGGCGCTGCGCAGGCTCGTGCGGACAGAGGCGGTGGATTACCTGAGCCACCGCATCCGGGAGGCGGCGGGGCGGAAAGGCGGGCCCGACGCCGGGGGGATACGGGAGGTGCTCGGGGAGATCCGTCTCGTAGGCTCTCCGCTGGCCGTGTACCGGCGGATGGAGGAGCTCTCCAAGGCTACGGGTATCCCCCTCGACGTATTGCGTGAGGAGTTGTCCGCCTCTCCCGGCGAGCCTGTCCGGACAGAGCCGGCAGAAGTAGTGACGGGCCTCCCTCCCGCACGCCTCCGTGAAAGAGCCTTGCTGCGTTTCTGCCTCGCCAACCACGACCGGATGTTCTATGCCGGGGATGGTAGCGGTATCTCCCTTCCGGCATGGGTCGCCTCCGAGTTGTCCGCCGGCGGGATGCCCCTGACGGAACCCGCCCATCTCGACCTGCTGGCTCTCCTCTCGGGAGGCGGCCATCCGGACGGGATCACGGACGAGTCTCTCTCCGCCCTCATCCTCTCCCTCCGTTCCTCCTACCCGGAGGAGGGACCGCCGGAAAGGCTCCCCGACGAACTCTTGCCCGACGAGGCCGAACGCCAGCTCTTCCTCTACGCCGAGCCTTTCATACACGACCGGCTACAACGCACGGCCGCACGCCTCCGCTCCGCTACCTCGACCGATGAGCGGGCGGCATGCCTCGGGGAACTGAGGGATTGTTTCGCCTTGAGCGACCGGATCGGGAGGGCGCTGGGAAGCCAGAGCGTGAGGCGGGTGGAGGGCTGACCCGCCAACCATCAGCCGCCCACAAAAAAACACTACTGTGTTTGGCACCGAACACTATTGTGCCGGGAAGCCAACACAGTAGTATCCGAAGCCAAACACAGTAGTGTCCGGACCGGAAATACGATAGTCCTTTTATTTCATGCTATCCAACCAACGCTTGCCGGATGGCGTGTACATCCAAACGATAAACACCACAAGTATCAATAGCATTACCCCGAAAAGAAATGTCAATGGATTCATAGCTCTTTATTATTTCAAGATTTTATTACCACAGAAAGCTAACCCGACAGAGAACAAGATCCCTACCATGAACATTCCAATCATACTTATCTCTATCTTTTCCGATTGGAATAACATAGCTATTCCACCCAGCACCAACGCCGTGAACGTCAGTTTTGACAAATCGTAAAAATATTTGCCCAACGTCTCACGCTGGCACTTCGCCCGTTCACGGGACTCACCTCTCGCGTCTCGCCGCTTGTCTTTCTCTTTCATACCGTAAATTTTTCATGTCAATCGAATTTTGATAAGGCAAACATACGCTTATTTTTCTTGACAAACAAGCATTCTCCCCCCTAAAATCACCTCTTTACCCCCATTCACCCGACCTCGCCCCCCTTCGTCCCCGTTGACCGGAATCCCACCGGCGGCATGTCGTACCTTTACAACGTAATCAAAAAAACACCAGACATTATGCCGATCAAGTACCGATTAGTCTTACGAAAAGACATGACCAAGGGAGCCGCCGCCGGCTCCAAGTTGTATTACGCCGTGAACAAGTCCACCGGCACCTGCGATTTCGAGGAGCTGTGCGACCAGATCGCCGACCGCAGCACCGCCTCCCGGGGCGACGTGCACGTCGTGGTAGACGGCCTCCTCTATATCCTCAAGCAACGCCTCCAGAAAGGGGAAACCGTCCAGCTGGGCGATCTCGGCCACTTCCAAGCCGTGATCGGCAGCAAGGGCACCAAGCTGGAGTCCGACTTCAACGCCTCCCTTATCAAACGTCCCCGGATCGTCTTCCGTCCGAGCGTGACGCTAAAGAGCGTCACCGGCCTCGCCAAGTTCGAGAAGATCGTGCCCGACGCACCCGCCCCGGGAGGAGGCGACAGCGAATCCCCCGACGAGATCTGACTCAAGGCTCCCCTAGATGAGAAACGATGCACTCCCGCTGACGGGGCGATAAGATCCGTTGGCGGGGATGCCATCCGCACTCCTCCAGCCGCTCCATCAACTTTCCGCTGACACGTATCCACCGGGACAGCTTATCCGAGGCTTTCTTCTTCGACAATAAGGGAAAATAACTCATCGCTATATCACAAAAATAATAGGCGCCGACACCGGTCTCCCGCTTTTCCATACTGATGCTGTTTATTTATTAACTTATTCAAAGATAGTAATTTAAGATTAATTTTCCAAGAAAAATCAAACCATAATTCATCGTATATATCATGAAACAAGCCTATATCTCCACCCACCTTGCCGACGCCCAGTCCGCCGGCGACCGCTTCCACCTAAACCCCATCATCCTCCTTGCCCAAGCCGCCCTAGAAAGCGGCTGGGGCACCTCCCGCCTAGCCCGTGAGGCCAACAACCATTTCGGCATCACCGGCTACGGGGCGAGCAACGCCTTCTGGCACGGGGGCCGCGTCACCGCCCGATACAAGCGGGGCGAGTTGCTGTTCCGCCGCTACGACTCGGCACGCAACTCCTACCTCGACTTCGCCCGCCTCCTCGTCTGCTCCTACCCGCAGGCCGCCGCCATGAGCCGTTTCCCCGCCGACTACGCCAAGGCCATCGCCTACAGCCCCTACATCAGCGAGCTGAACGGCGACAACCGGGAGCGCTACCGGGAGACGCTGGTACAGCTCTGCCACGAGATCGAACCGATTTACTCATCCCTAAAAAACAACAATTGATATGAATAAGATACGACAAATACTAGCCTTCGTCCGCAGCCTGCTGGATTTCTTGCTAAACCTAGGATCTCACACGCCCCAAAAACAACCGCCCCATGACACGACCGACACTCCCACGGAGCCCACGCCCCCCTTTCCCCCACTTCCGCCTGCTCGCCTTGGCCAGCCTCTTCCTGCTGGCGGCACTCTCCCTCCTGCTAGACATGCGGGAGGCGGCGTTGGCGGCTATCGGGGCGATACTCTCGCTCTCGTCCACCCCTCGCCCGGCCCCTTGAACCTGCTGGGCTGGGGGCTGATACTCTCGGCGGCGCTGAGCTCGCTGGGAAAGATATGGCCCCCTTAGGTGAGAAAAAACGGCAGAATCAAACTCTTATTGAAAATTATAAGTACTTTTGTAAAAAAAAGCGAATGCACTTGTTGATCTACATAGATATCGCCCTATTCATTTTCATCGCCTTTTTCATAGGCTATGACCTATTTTTTACGTTGGCGTCCTTTTTTCGGAGGAGGTACCGGAAGCACCGGAGCATACGGCTCCAGAAGTTCGCCGTCATCTTCGCCGCCTATAAGGAAGACCAAGTCATACAGGAATCCGTGGAGCGCATCCTCCTGCAAGACTATCCGGCGGACAAATACCGGGTGATCGTGGTATCGGACCATATGCGGGAGGAAACGAACCAAGCGCTCGCCAAGCTCCCGATCGAGCTCCTCACGCCGGATTTCAAGCATAGCATGAAACATAAGTCCATCACCTACGCCTTGGAATACCTGAAGGGGGGAATCGATAAGGTCGTCATCCTCGATGCCGACAACCTCACGGATACGGATTTCCTGACCCGGGTCAACGATATCACGCAAGACAACATCGCCCTGCAAGCGCACCGTACCCTCAAGAACGACAATACGCCGATAGCGGTATGGGACGGTATCTCCGAGGAGATCAACAACACCATCTTCCGCAAGGGGCGGGTCAATGTCGGGATCTCCTCCTCCTTGATAGGCTCCGGCATGGTATTCGACTTCGGATGGCTGAAATCCCACATGCCCCAATGCGGCACTTTCGCCGAGGACAAGGAGCTGGAGATCTATCTCGCCACGGAAAATATCTTTGTCGATTACGCCGAGGACATCCTCGTGTACGACGAGAAGACCTCACGCCAAGAGGTCATGGCACGGCAAAGATCCCGCTGGTTCCACGCCCAACTGCTGGCATTCTCTTTGATCATACGGCATCTCGACCTCCGTACCCTCAACTGGAATTATATGGACAAGGCGGTCCAATGGTTCCCGCTCCCGAGAATATTAAAACTGATCATCCCGTCCCTCCTCGCCTTGGCATGGAGCCTCACGGTTTTCCCGCTTGCCCTGAAATGGTATGGGCTAATACTGGTCAGCATCTTGACGTATACGCTGGCTATCCCCCGGAAGATGCATACCCGGAAGCTCTACAGGAACCTGTCGAGGCTCCCTTTTCTCTTTTGCGTCTTGATAAAAGGATATATAGCCTCCTTGCGCCGGGTGAAGGAGAAGGACACCAGCTTCCAGAGTACTCCTCATGACATAACGATAAAAAATAAAGAAAATAATGGCTAAAAAAGTATCCATCATCACCATCAATTACAATGGGAAGGATGATACCGTAGACCTAATCGAGTCGTTCGGTCGGTACGAAACCTATCCTTATGAGATTATCATCATCGATAATGGCTCGAAAAATCACGGCGAACACCGCGTACTCAGTAAATATAGCCCCAAGCCAATAGTGATTCGCAGCGACAAGAACCTCGGGTTCGCCGGCGGAAACAACCTAGGGATTTCATACGCCGACGGTGATTATATCCTGTTTCTCAACAACGACACGATCATCAACCAACCGATACTGGAGAACCTAGCAAGGGCTCTCGACAACAATCCGCAAATAGGATGTGTCTCCCCCAAGATAGCGTGCTGGCCTGAGAAGAAGCAGCTACAGTACGCAGGCTCCACCCCGATGAGCCCGGTTACCCTCCGCAACGAGAATATCGGATTCGGTCAAACCGACACGAGACAATTCAATAAATCCCGCTATACGGCATTCGCCCACGGTGCGGCCATGATGATCCGGACCACGGATATCAAGAAGTTCGGAATGATGCCTGAATTTTATTTTCTCTATTACGAGGAGCTGGACTGGTGCGTGCAAATAAGGCGGGCCGGGCTGAAAATCTGGTACGAGGCTACCTCCACCGTCTATCATAAGGAGAGCATGAGCGTAGGGAAACAAAGTCCGCTTCAGGTCTATTATCATACCCGCAACCGCCTTTTATTCGCCAAACGATCGATCGATAAAAGGGATGAAAGGATTTACTCATACATCTACCAAACCCTAGTGGCTTTCCCGAAACGCCTCTCGATCTATCTCGTAAAAGGGAAATTCCGGCTGATCGGGGCGCTAGGCAAGGGATTAATAAACGGATTAATCGCAATCAACAAGGATATGAATTATGGAAAAGAGCTGTCAAGTCATTGAGATCCTCTTCTGGATCGGCATCGGGATCGTTTTCTATACCTATCTGGGGTATGGGATCGTATTATACCTTATGGTAAAGATCAAGGAGCTGTTCGTTAAACCCCGGCTCCCCCGCCTTCCCGAGACACTACCGGAGGCCACGTTGCTGATAGCCGCCTACAACGAGGAGGCGATCGTGGCGAGCAAGATGGTGAATTGCAGACAACTGGATTATCCGGCGGATAAGCTGAGACTGGTCTGGATCACCGATGGAAGCAATGACAACACGAATGAAAGACTGAAAGAGTACCCGGAGGTCACCGTACTGTACCAACCGCGGCGACAAGGAAAGACCGCCGCCTTGAACCGGGCCCTCCCCTACGTCAATACCCCCTACGTCATCTTCACCGACGCCAACACGATGCTGAACAAGGGCGCCATCAAGGAGATCATACGCCAGTTCAGCGACCCACGGGTAGGCTGCGTGGCCGGAGAGAAACGGGTAGAGATACAAGCCGAGCAAGGAGCCACCGCCGGAGAAGGCATATACTGGAAATACGAGTCCGCCCTCAAGCGACTGGACTACCGCCTATACTCCGCCGTCGGGGCGGCAGGCGAGCTCTTCGCCATCCGCACCTCCCTCTTCGAGCAGATGCCCCCGGATACCCTGCTGGACGATTTCATCCTCTCCCTGCGCATAGCGATGAGAGGCTACAAGATCGCCTACAGCAAAGAGGCGTACGCCCTCGAGAGCGCCTCCCTGAACATGCGGGAGGAGGAGAAACGTAAAGTACGCATATCGGCCGGAGGATTGCAATCGGTATGGCGGCTACGGGGATTATTGAATATCTTCCGGTACGGGATACTGAGCTTCCAATACATCAGCCACCGGGTACTGCGCTGGACGCTGACGCCGGTCGTGCTCTTCGCCCTCCTGCCCCTCAACCTTCTCCTAGCCTGTACCGGGCATACCCTTTACACGGTCATCCTTGCCCTGCAATTAGCGTTTTACCTGCTGGGATACTTGGGGTATAAAATGGAAAAACGGAACATCCGGAACAAGCTATTATTCATTCCTTATTACTTTTTATTCATGAATATCAATGTCATACGAGGGTATAGCTATCTCGCTAAGCATAAAGGCACAGGCGCTTGGGAAAAAGCCAAACGAGGCGCGGGATAAAAAAATAAAAAAATAGATGGATAAATAGTCGTTATATGTCGACTTTAATTAATACTTTTGCGCTATTGATACTATTTGAATATCAAGAAAACTAGAACACAATTTAGATACAATGGATAAATTGGCCTCAGAGTATAAAGTTCTTATCGTAGATGATGTCCCTACAAACGTCATGCTAGTACAAGCCATACTGAAGAAAGAGGGATATACGCTTTTGACTTGCGACAGCGGGACAAAAGCGCTACGCATAGCTAACGAGAAACACCCAAATCTGATATTACTCGATATCATGATGCCTGAGATGGACGGATATGAGGTCCTCCAGCATCTGAAAAGCAATCCCGAGACTACGGATATACCCGTGATTATCATGTCCGCCCTAAGCGATATGCAAAGCATCGTGAAAGGTTACCAATTGGGCGCCACCGAATACGTCACAAAGCCTTTCCAACGTGAGGAGCTGGTGAAGAGGGTGGCCCACCGCTACGAGCTTTACAGCATCAAGCGCATCAAGGCCGAGCTGGAGAACACGATCGAGTCTAGGGATACGCTATACTCCGTTATCGCCCATGACCTGCGTTCCCCGCTAGGCTCGTTGAAAATGATGAATAACGCCATCTTGATGATGGTGGACAAGGAGCGGGTAGGCGACGAGGTGTACGAGATGATCCAGATGATGAACAAGACCTCCGAGGAGATCTTCCTCTTGCTGGACAACCTGCTGAAATGGGCCAAGAACCGCTTGAACAAGCAGCACGTATATAAGCAACAGACCGACATAAACAGTATCATCGATAGTACCGCCGAGATGTATGTCCCGATGGCGGCGCAAAAAGGCGTGAAGATTATCCTAGAAAATCTGGATAAAGAGCTGGTAGGCTTGGTCGATATCGATATGCTCAAGACGATTATCCGTAACCTGATCTCTAACGCCATGAAGTTTAGTTTCGAGGGGGGCACGATCACCTTATCCTCACGCTCCGAGGGGGATTTCGTAACCGTTAGCGTGAAAGATACCGGCAAGGGCATCAAGAAAGAGGATCAAGACAAGCTCTTGAAACAAGACTCGCATTTCACGACCTACGGGACGAAGAACGAGAAAGGCTCCGGTCTGGGATTGATGCTTTGCAAGGACTTCGTGGAGCTTCATGGAGGAAAGCTTTGGTTCGAGTCCGAGGGCGAGGGCAAAGGAACGACCTTCCTGTTCTCGATGAAGGCGCTGAACCAAGAGGCATAGCCGATCGACGTACCGCCTGTCTCTACCGATCGTAGACAAGTGTCGTACAAACAAACTAAATATTTCGTATATTTGCATCCCGGATTAATATCCGGGATTTTTTTGTGTGCCGAGGTGACATTAGGTACATTATTATTTATCGTATAAACATTATTATCGTATGTATACCGTAATTAAACGTATGGAGATCTCCGCTTCCCATAGCTTGAGATTGTCCTACCCCAGCAAATGTGAGAATCTACATGGTCACAATTGGATGATCACGGTTTATTGCCGCTCCAAGGAATTAAACGCCGATGGCATGGTAGTCGATTTCAGTCATATCAAGAGATCGGTGAAATCCCTGTTGGACCACCAGAACTTGAACGATATCTTACCTTTCAACCCGACGGCGGAGAACATAGCCTTTTGGGTATACGAGCAGATCCCGTCTTGTTTCAAGGTAGAGGTAAAAGAGTCTGAGGGTAACACGGCGATCTATGAGGAAGATTAACGAGATATTCTACAGCTTGCAAGGCGAAGGGTTCCATACGGGGACTCCCGCCGTATTCGTCCGCTTCTCCGGTTGCAACCTGAGATGTAGCTTCTGCGACACCCGCCACGAGGAGGGCGTAATGATGACGGACGAGGAGATCGTGGAGAAGGTATCTTCCTTTCCCGCACGGATGGTAATCCTGACGGGAGGAGAACCTAGCCTGTGGATCGACAAGGCGCTTATATCCCGCTTACGTGAGGCGGGGAAACAGATCTGTATCGAGACCAACGGCACACGCCCCTTGCCCGACGGCATCGACTGGGTGACTTGCTCGCCCAAGGAGAACGCCCCGGTGGTATTGGAAAGAGTCGACGAGATAAAGGTGGTTTATACCGGGCAAGACCTGTCCGCATACGCCGAAATCCCCGCACGGTACCATTTCCTGCAACCCTGCTCCTGCCAAAATACGAAAGAGGTAGTGGATTACATCCTCCGGCATCCCCGGTGGAGACTAAGTCTGCAAACCCATAAATTGATCGATATCCAATAGATAGGATGAGACGGGGGCATGCCCCGTCTCTACTGCTATAGATAACGGACTTCTTTACCTCTCACGGCGTCATTCACCTCTCCATCGCCATAGGCCAACTCGCCATTCACGAAAGTCTTCCATACGCCATGGTGGAACGTATAGCCCTCGAAAGGAGACCAGCCGCATTTGTACAAGATATTCTCCTTCGATACCGTCCAAGTCTGCTCCGGATCGATCAATACGATATCGGCGTAGTATCCGGGACGAATGTATCCCCTCCTATCGATACGAAACAGCTCCGCCGGCATATGCGCCATCTTTTCGACCACCTTCTCGTACGTGAAACGGCCTTCCATCGCCAGCTCCAACATCGTGATCAAGGAGTGCTGGATAAGCGGTCCTCCGGAAGCCGCCTTCAAGCAAGAGCCTTGCTTCTCCTCCGGTAGATGCGGGGCATGGTCGGTAGCCACGATATCGATCGTATTGTTATTGACCGCCTCACGCAGCGCCGTGCGATCCTCGATCGTCTTGATAGAAGGATTCCACTTGATACGATTACCGAATTGGGCGTAGTCGCCGTCATGAAACCACAGATGGTGCACGCAGACCTCGCCGGTTATCTTTTTCTCGCTCAAGGGAAGACGGTTGCCGAGCAACGATAATTCCTTCTCCGTGGAGAGATGCAGGATATGCAAACGGGAACCCAAGCGGGTAGCCAGTTCAACCGCCTCGGCCGAGCATTGGTAGCAGGCCTCCTCGCTACGGATCTTGCTATGGAAAGAGATATCCAGATCCTCGCCATGCAGGTTCGTGTAATACTGGATATTACGCCGGATCACCTCCTCTTTCTCCGCATGGATGGCGATCAGCATACCGGCCTCGCCGAAGATACGCTCCAACGAGTCTTTCTTGTCCACCAGCATATTTCCCGTAGACGAGCCGAGGAAGAGTTTCAGTCCCGGCACACGGCTACGATCCAGCCTGCGGATCTCGTCCATATTATCGTTTGTCCCACCGAAGAAGAAGGAGTAATTCGCACGGGAGACCTCGGCGGCACGGTTGAATTTCCATTCCAGATCGGCGATCGTCGTGGTCTGTGGCTTCGTGTTCGGCATGTCCATGAAGGTCGTCACGCCACCGGCCACGGCCGCACAGCTCTCGGTCCCGATATCCCCCTTATGGGTAAGCCCGGGGTCCCGGAAATGCACCTGATCATCGATGACGCCCGGTATCAACCATTTCCCCGTAGCGTCGATCACTTGGTTCGCCTCGGCACGCACGTTCCCGGGAACCTCCCCCTCGAACACCGCCGCGATCTTATCTCCCTCCACCAACACCGAGCCGATAAAAGAACGGCCCTCGTTGATGATTCTCGGATTTTGGATTAATATTTTATTCATCTTTCTTATCCTATTATAAATTGTCAAACTCTGTTTTCATTAGGCATGGCTCGCATGTTTCCTCGGATACTTCCTGAAGAAACTCCACCATTTCAATTGAAGGACGCCGAATAAAGCCTCCCCGAATATCGAAGAGTTCATCTTGGAGACACCCAAGGCACGGTTGATAAAGATGATCGGCACCTCCACGAGCTTGAAGCCGCACTTATAAGCCGTAAACTTCATCTCCACCTGAAAGGCGTATCCCTTGAAATGGACACGGTCCAGATCGATCGTCTCCAGCACCTCACGGCGGTAACATTTAAAACCCGCCGTCGTATCCTGTATCTTCATACCCGTGACGATACGGACATACACCGAGGCGAAATAAGACATCAACACACGGCCCAACGGCCAGTTCACCACATTCACCCCGTTGCAATACCTCGACCCGATGGCTACGTCGGCACCCTGCCCGGTACAAGCGGCGTATAGCTTCGGCAGGTCATTGGGATTATGACTGAAATCGGCGTCCATCTCGAAAATAAAATCATATTTATGCTCGATAGCCCATTTAAAACCCCGGATATAAGCGGTACCCAATCCCAGCTTCCCCTTACGCTCCACGATAAAAAGACGCTCCGGGAACTCCTTCTGCAAGCCCTTCACGATAGCCGCCGTCCCATCCGGAGAGCCATCATCGATCACCAAGATATGAAACACTTTCTCCAGCCCGAACACGGCACGAATGATATTCTCAATATTCTCCTTCTCGTTGTATGTAGGAATAATGACGATACTGTCTGACATATACTTTAATCAATTAATTTTTAGCTCATTATATATACGACTGTAAACCATTTGTAAATTACTCTCCAAAGTTACATATTTTTTCTGTGTAAATCTATCATCCAGTTAGCCCATTCGTCTGTTCCATGATAAGCAAATGTATTTTGGCTTTTCACCCAACTTCCCCGATTTCCCCCTAAATGCCTAATACTCAAATTAAGTTGCTTTATTCTTCCACTTTTATTCGATTATTCCAGCGTTTTTCCGTAAGTTTGTCTTCATTAATTTCTAACGCTTGTAAAATTAAGTACTATGAATATACAGCAACTCGAATATATCCTAGCGGTGGATACTTATCGTCATTTCGCAAAGGCAGCAGAGCATTGTAGGGTGACACAACCGACATTGAGTATGATGATCCAAAAGCTGGAAGACGAACTAGGTATTAAATTGTTCGATCGAAACCTGCAGCCCGTTCGCCCCACACCTGCCGGACGTAAGGTTATTGAGCAAGCGAGAAATGTCCTCTATCAAGCTTCTCTTATCAAAGATATCGTGAACGAGGAGGAACAGTCATTGAAAGGTACGTTCCGCTTAGCGGTGCTACCGACTATCGCCCCTTATTTGCTACCTCGCTTTTTCCAGCAATTATCGGAAAAGCATACGGATCTTGACATCCGTATGCTGGAAATGAAAACCGCTCCCACTATGGCCGCCCTGCAAAACGGGGAAATCGATGCCGCTATCATAGCGAACCAACCCACAGAATCCTATTTACAAGGAGACATATTATATTATGAGCAATTCTTCGGATACGTGGCTCATAATGAATCTATCTTCAAAAAGGATTTGATCCGTACCGCCGATATCAACGACGAGCGGTTGTGGCTGCTGGACGAGGGACATTGCTTCCGTGACCAGCTGATGCGTTTCTGCCAGATGGAAAAGGTAAAGGTTCGCCAAGCCGCTTACCGTTTAGGTAGCCTAGAGACATTTATGCGTATGGTGGAAAGCGGTAACGGTATTACGTTCATCCCGGAATTGGCTACCCTGCAATTAAGTAAAGAGCAGAAAGAATTGGTACGTCCGTTCGCCATTCCCAAGCCGACACGGGAGATCGTCTTTGTCACCCGTAAAGATTTTATCCGGCATACCGTAGCGGGTATTTTAATAGAGAGCATCAAGAAAGCGGTACCTAAAGAAATGTTGACTTTGCAGCCCGGACAAAAGGTTGTGTGATTTTTTCGATAAATCCCATAGGGTATTTCTTTTCTGAGCGATCCTATAAGTACAAAGTGATTATTTACCATTAAAACAATACAAATATGAAAGCGCTCTGTAAACAAACTATGGGATTTATCCTGATGATACTGTTGGCTTGCGGTGTAACCTCTATAAAGGCACAGGATAGCGCAGACGATGAGTTTATCACTGTCAGCGGTGTAGTAAAAGACAAGCAAACACGAAAAAAACTGGAATACGTAAATATCTCTATTCCGGGAACCAACGTGGGAACGATCACCAATAATGACGGTGAGTTCTCTATCAAAGTGAAAAACGGCCTCCATGCCAGACAAGTAGAAGTATCGCATATCGGATATTTGAATGGCTTGATCCCCGTGAACGATAAGGACATATTAGAATGTACGGTATTACTCGAACCGAACATGAATACGCTTAGCGAAGTCATTATCCGGGCCGGAGATCCTCGATATATCGTAGAGGAGGCGATTGAGAAAGTAAATAAGAATTACATCGCCACAGGTAGCATGCTTACCGGGTTCTACCGGGAGACCGCACAAAAAGGCCGTCGTTACATCAATATCTCGGAAGCGGTTATCGATGTTTACAAAACTCCCTATAAGGACAGGAACGTGGAACGGGATCGGGTACAGATCTATAAAGGACGTAAATTATTGAGCGAGAAGGCTAGCGACACATTAGCCGTGAAATTATTGGGAGGCCCTAACCTATCCGTTTACGTGGATGTGGTGAAGAATCCGGATTTATTGCTCGACCCGAATATCTTACCTTATTACGCCTTCCGTATGGAAGAAAGCGTGATGTTAAACGACCGACCGCATTACGTAATCAGTTTCCAACCTCAAGCGATCTTGCCTTACGCCTTATATTACGGTAAATTGTATATCGATAAGGAACGGCTTTCCTTCAGCCGTGCGGAATTCGCCCTCAGCATGGATGACCGGAATAAGGCTACCGAGGCCATCCTCCGCAAAAAGCCTTTTGGCTTGCGATTTAAACCCGTGGAGGTAGCTTTCCTCGTAACTTACAAAGAACGTGACGGCATGAGCTATCTGAGTTATATCCGCAATGAGGTTCGCTTTAAATGCGACTGGAAACGAAAACTTTTCTCTACCAACTACACGATCGTATCCGAGATGGTCGTTACCGATGGTAAAGAACAAAATAACTCCATCCCCTACCGGATGTCTTTTAAAGCGGATCAGTCTCTATCCGACAAGGTATCGGACTTCGCCGACGAGAACTTCTGGGGAGCTTACAACATTATCGAGCCTACCGAGTCTTTGGAGAATGCGGTATATAAATTAAAGAAGCAACATAAAAATTGACCGTGTAAATATACTATCGACAATGATATGGACAAATCATTATCTTTGTCCATTATCAATTATCTGTTGAAACCAAATTATTATGGATTTGTTCGTACTCAAAAAGATCAAGGAAGGGGATATTAAAGCATTCGAAAGTATTTTCAGGCTTTATTATACCCCTCTTTGCCTGTACGCAACCAGTATAACAGGAGAGCAGGAAGTCGCGGAGGAGATCGTTCAGGACTTGTTTTATGTATTCTGGAAAGAAAGAGAATCTCTTCCAATCTTACGTTCCATCAAGAACTACCTTTATGGAGCTACCCGGAACCGGTCCTTACAATATCTGGAGCATCGGGAAGTACGATACCGATACCGGAATACGGTTTTAGCCGGAGAGAATCCGGAATCCGAATCGTATACCCCGCAAGATCAACTTGAGTACAAAGAATTGCAATCCTTGGTCAACCGGGCATTAGGTAAATTGCCCGAACGCCGCCTCCGGATCTTTCGGATGCACCGTTTCGAAGGAATGAAATACGCGGAGATAGCCTCCAGCCTCTCATTGTCCATAAAGACAGTAGAAGCGGAAATGACCAAGGCACTACAAACACTAAGAAAAGAAATCGAGAATTATACCTAACAGTTATGAATCAAATAGAAAAAAATAAATCGAAGACAGACCAAGCATGGGCACAATTATACACTCGCTTGGAGCAAGACGGGCTGCTGGATAAGCCAATTTCCGGTACACAAATCCCATACCGGATCGGACTCATGAAATGGGCCGCCGCTATCATTATACTTTGCGTATCGGTAGCTACAGCTATTTTCCTTGGACAAGAACGGACACCGGAGACCACTCTGCTCACCCTGCATAATAACGAGGCTTCCACCACCTTGGTCACGACTTTGGAAGACGGGTCTATCGTTTATCTGGCCGATAACAGCCAGTTAAGCTATCCGGAACATTTCCAAAGAGAAAAAAGAGAGGTGTCTCTATTAGGAAACGCCCTTTTTGATGTAAGCGGGAATAAGGAACGTCCTTTCCTAATCGAGACAGAGCAGGCCCGGATCGAGGTATTGGGAACCTCATTCAATATCAAAAGCTCGGATAAAAGCGCCTTTGAATTGGCCGTTCGCCGGGGATTAGTGAAAGTGACACTCAAGAAGAACGGAGAACAAACGCTGGTAAAGGCCGGTCAAACCGTATCCTTATTCTCCAACCGTTTACAAGTAGCTCCGACTCAAGATAACGAACAATTTTCCGATTACACCCGCCGTATCCAGTTTAAGGATGAGCGCTTAGGAGATATCTTGCATGTAATTAATCTGGAGTATCCGATGATGCCATTGAAGACAACGGCTGATTTAGAGAATAGACGGCTGACCGTTAGTTTCTATAATAACTCACCCGCAACGATGGCTGAACTGATCTGCGCGGCGTTAAAACTAAAATGTACGCAACAAAATAATATATGGATGATTTCCGAACCTTGAGACAGCTGATCGTAGGATGGTTGCTGTTACTCGTAGCTCTCATCCCTATGAATGCCCAGAATGGTAACGTACTGGGACAGGTCATACGATTGCCTAAATCAAAAGGAAATATCTACCAATTGCTGGGACTCGTCACGGAACGTTCCGGCTATCTTTTTATATACGACAGTAAGATTATCGATAATGAACAAACAACATCGATAAAAGGTGGAGATTATACGATACAAGAAGCTATATACGCTATTACCGGTAATAAAAATCTGGCGATCCGTACGATAGAGAACCATCTCTTGCTTTATCTGCCAGAGAGTCCCTCCGCTCCTAAAAGCGCATCCGTAACTCCCGATTCCATACAAACCTATTTCTCGATAGAAGGTTCTTTACAGGATCAATATACCCATGAGCCAATCGCGTTCGGATCGGTAGGAATCGGCGAGGCCGCTATCGGCACCATCACCAACCAGAATGGAGAGTTCCGATTGAAATTACCGGACTCACTCCGATTATCCAAGGTACGTTTCTCTCATATCGGCTATCTTCCCCAAGAGATAGATGGTCGGGAGTTAATAGATAAACATACCGTCTTATCCCTAGAGCCTAAAGTAATCTCCATCCAAGAAGTTATCGTGCGTCTAACCAATCCGAAACGCTTATTACAGGAGATGCTGGACGAGAGAAGAAGCAATTATTCCCAGCACCCGATTTACCTTACCACATTTTACAGAGAAGGCGTTGAACGTAAAAAAGGACTCGTAGGACTGACCGAGGCTGTTTTTAAGGTATATAAGGCATCTTACCACAGCAATGCCTTGGCCGATCAAGTGAAACTACTAAAGATGCGCCGCATCAGTAACGAGCAGGAAAAGGACACATTGATCACAAAAATGAAGTCGGGTATCTACTCCTGCCTTGTCTTGGACTTGATGAAACAGTTACCGGAGTTTCTGGATCCTAGCCCGGATTCACCCTATACATACGCCCATACCGACATCACGGTAGTGGGTGATCGACTTGCTAACGTCATCTCTTTCGAGCAACGAAAGAGTATCAATGAACCGCTTTATCGGGGACAGATATATATCGACATGGAAAATAATGCCTTATTAAGAGTGGACTTTGAGGTCAATCCCCAATATATCGAGCAAGCGGCCGGCATGTTCGTCGAGAGAAAAAGCCGGAATTTACGGATCACGCCCCAGAAAGTAGCCTATACGGTATCTTACAAGCAATGGAATGGCACCTACTACATTAACCATATCCGGGGAGATCTGCATTTTAAAATTAAAAAAAGAAGACAACTTTTTAACACAAATATTTTACATACTTGGTTCGAAATGGTTACCTGTAAGATAGATACAGCCAATGTGAACCGCTTCTCACGCATTGAATCCCTTCCCACCCGCACGGTTTTCTCGGATACTCACTTCAACTACGACGAGGGTTTCTGGGGAGATTTTAACGTAATATTACCCGAAGACAAACTGAATGAGGCTATTAGCAGAATCACCTCAAAGATAGAGGAAACGAACTACTAATCCCCTGAAAATCATAAAGAGAGCCTTTTCGCAAAGGCTCTCTTTATAGGTTTTTAATAGGTATTAGTCTTTAAGGCAAAAAGATTGTTTAGGTTATCTGCATGCAAAGATGGGCTAATTAATATAATTGAGCAAATAAAAAAAGATATTGTACAACACATTTTTTTAAGTTTATCGAAACTTCTTTGCAGCTTGTGTTACTTTTTAACAATTACAGACTCCAATAGATCATCTGATGGATGCTACCTCGATAGACTCCTTTCACGTCCGCCAACACGGCATGTTCATTCGTGATCGACATGAAGTAGGACTCATCCAGCTTCAAATAAGTCGTATGAGCGACAGCTACCACTACCGCGTCATATTTCTTCCCGGGCCTCTCTACTAACCGGATACCGTACTCTTGCAATACTTCCAAAGGGGAAGCGAACGGATCCATCACATCGACCTCGGCTCCGAAGTCCTTAAACTCATTGATAATATCGGCTACTTTCGAGTTACGTATATCCGATACGTTTTCCTTAAAAGTCATACCCATCACCAACACATGCGCTCCTAGGATATTTTTCCCCTGCGAGATAATCTTTTTCACGACCTTCTTTCCGATATACCGTCCCATGGAATCGTTCACGTAGCGACCGGAGTTGATCATCTTCGTGTGATATTGCAATTCTTTGGCTTTATGCACCAGATAGTAAGGATCTACCCCTATACAATGCCCACCTACCAATCCGGGAGAGAAAGGCAGGAAATTCCATTTCGTTCCGGCGGCTTTCAAGACATCAAACGTATTTACCCCCATTCGATCGAAAATAATGGAAAGCTCGTTCATAAGGGCTATATTCACATCACGCTGGGTATTCTCGATAATCTTGGCGGCTTCGGCTACCTTGATACTAGGCGCACGGTGCAACCCCGCTTGAACGACCAGCTTATAGACTTCCGATATCGTTTCCAAAGCTTCGGCATCGCAGCCGGAAACGATCTTCACGGTATTTACCAAGGTATGTACCTTATCACCCGGATTGATTCGTTCCGGTGAATATCCAACCTTAAAGTCCTCTCCTACTCTCAACCCTGAAACCTCCTCCAAGATCGGGATGCAATCCTCTTCCGTACATCCCGGATATACGGTAGATTCGTATACTACATAATCGCCTCGTTTAAGGACTTTGCCTACCGTGCGAGTCGCACCCAACAAAGGGGATAGATCCGGCTCGTTATGGCTGTCTATCGGGGTAGGAACAGCTATCACGTAAAAAGAAGCCTCCCTTAGCTTCTCTATAGAAGAAGTAAATGTGATGTCCTTATGTTCAAATACCTCAGAGGAAAGCTCACCACACGGATCTATACCGTTCCGAAGCTTGTCCAAGCGATCCTCGTTGATATCAAATCCGATAACGGAAACATGTTTAGCGAATTCCATCGCGATAGGAAGCCCGACATATCCTAGTCCGATTAGGGCAAGTTTTGTTTGTTTATCTAGTAACTTTGTATACATCTTATTATTTCATCATTCTACTTAAAAAGTCCGGATTCCGACGAGTATCCCAAACAGACAAGATTGTATGCAAATGTAGCAATCTTCAGTTTACCTAACGGAATAAAGGACGTTTTATTTCATAAAGAAGGTCCCTTATCTCGTTTCCAAAATAAGGGACCTTGTCTTCTAAGTATAAATATGTTTCTTTTACTGCAAACGGCGGATACCTATAGCCTTGTTATATTGGGCTAAAGAAGCCTTTTGCTGATACCAAGTCTGGATCAAGCTACTGTAAGACTGAATCCATGACAATTGGGCGGAGAGCACATCCAAGATCGGTAGTTTACCCTCGTTGTAGCTGAAGGTATTCAAATCAAGGTTCTCCTCGGCAATCTTACAAGCCTCTTCCGCGACGGTAATTTGTTTCGTATACTCGGTTAGGCTTGTCCATGCGTTCGCTACCTCTTGAGCGATCTTATCACGCGTATTGTCCAAGGCGTATTCCTTACTACGAAGGATGGCCTTCTGGGAATTTACCTCCTTGAAACGGGCTCCCCAACGGAACAAAGGTATCTTCAAGGAAGCGAAGACGGCCGGAGTCCACAACTGGTCCGAACCTTTCACGTTCAACATCGGCGTACCCCAAGTACCTTGAAAACCGATCGCCAAAGACGGGTTATATTTCGCCTTCGACAAATTGATCTGTCTCTTTTGATACTCTATGTTCAACTCGGAAATAGCGTAGTCCGGACGATTCCGAAGAGCTACATCCTCTCCTACTTGCAACGGCAAGGCCAGATAGGTCGTAATGGAATCTTCCACCTCGATCGGGTCTAACGGAGATACACCCATCAATGAGTTCAAGTTCTGTAACGCGATCTGATATTCCTTATAAGCCGAGCTTTTATTCAATTCCGCTTCTTTCAAGCGGGACTCCACTTGCAATAAATCGGTCTTGCTGATCTGGCCGTCATTGAAACGGATCGTCAACACGTTCGCCAACTCCCCGACAATGTCTACATACTGACACATCACATCGTACATACCTTTACGTGCGGCGGCCGTCCAATAGTTCAAATCGGCGGAATAAACGATATTATCCGTTGTCAATTCTTCCGCTTGCTCGGTGATCTTGCCTTGTACCTGAGCTGCCTTATAGTTATTATAGATCTGTCCGCCGGCATAGATGGGCTGGCTCACCGTAGCGCCTAGGCTATACGTATTATGGTCCATCTCTACGGACATGCCCGGTCCGAAATCCAAATCATATTTATTGATACGGTACTGATAACTGCCGGAGAAGTCCACAGAAGGGAAGAAACCGGTCTTAGCGGCCTTGATCGCATGCTGCATAGCGATACGCTCCTCAGAGCTTTGCTTGATCTGACGGCTGTATTCAAGGACCCGTTCCTTATATTCCACAGCCGATAGCCGGGCGTCTTGCGCTTTAGCGGACAAGGCACCCAACAATAAACAACCTATGATTATTTTATTTCTCATACCTTTTACTCTGATTTAATCTTAAAGAAAACACAATAAGTAACCGGAAGCACGAAGATCGTCAAGATCGTAGATACGAACAGACCACCCATGATGGTAGCCGCCATACCGGCGAACATAGCGTCACCCAACAACGGCAACATACCTAAGATCGTCGTACCGGAAGCCATCGTCACCGGAACGATACGGGTTTTCGTTGCCTCTATCACGGCATTCACCGGAGACAAGCCCGCGTTCAATTGCAAACCGATCTCGTCCACCAGCACGATCGCATTCTTGATATTCATACCGATCAAGCCCAACAGACCCAGCATAGCAAAGAAGTCGAGAGACTTACCGAACACCAACAATCCCAATACCACACCAATGAAGATCAACGGCAGCATCGCCATGATCAATACCGGTTTCCGGTAATATTTCGGGAATAAGAATAACAAGGTGACATAAATCAAACCGAACATCAACGGGATATTAGCGGCGATCGCCTTATTACCTTTATCTTGCTCGGATTGCTCACCGAAATACGTCATCTTATATCCTTCCGGCACCTGAATCTTCTCCTGTACCTCTTTCCACAAATGACTGAAAGCAGCCATCGTATTGGCGCCACGCTTCGGCTCACACTGCATAAGCATACACGGCTCACGGTTGAATCGTCTCACTACGTTAAACTCATAATCCAGCGAGAAATCATCGATCACCTGCTCCACTTTTACCGAACGGCCTTTAGCGCTATAAACCGGCAAAGTCTTTATATCATTCAGACTGATAGAATCCTTATCCGCATCTTTCAGTAAGATCGGCATAAACACGTCGCCCTCACGATACTCACCCAAAGGTACGCCATTCGTAGCCGAACGCAAGGAATAAGCCACCTGCTGACGGGTAATACCCAGACGCAAACCTTTCTCTTGGGAATATAGCGGCTTCCATACCGGAACCTTGTTACCCCAACTATTGCGAACCTCCATCACCTGATCATAATTCCGGGCGATCTCCTGCGCCCTTTGCGTCAAGGCAACCAACGTATCTACGTTATCGCCGATAAAACCGATCTCGATCGCCGCATCCGGAACCGGAGACAAGGCGAACAAAGCCGAACGGGTCAATATATTCGGATAGTTAGCGACCATATAATCGTAGAACTTACCCTCTTCCGCTTGCGCATCCTCCGGATCTTGTGTCTCGATCAACACATTGGCGAAGTTTGGCTTCGGACCGATAGAAGAACTGGCCAAGTAATAACGTACCGGCGAACCTCCCAAGGTAAACGAGTATGATTTGATATTCTCATTCTTGCTGAGATATTCCTCCTCTATCTTCTTCACGTTCGTCTCCACGTCGTAGATGCTATATCCTTCCGGGAAGATCAAGTCCGCACGGAAATAAGGCTTGCTCATGATCGGGAAGAAACTCTGCGGCATGATGCTCATCACGAACAAGGAAAGGAATAACGTAGCTACCACGGTAGAGATCGTTACATATCTACGCTTGATCAAACGGCCCAATACCGACTCAAATTTATGATACAGCTTCGTATCGTACGGGTCTTTGCTCTCGCCCGGTTTCGCCTCTTTCAAGATAAAATTACCGAAGGTAGTCGTTTGCGTCAAGGCCAAGACCCAGCTTAATCCCAAGGATACCGCCAATACGATAAACAACGGTTTCACGATCTCGGCCACGGATGCCGGTGCCAAGTACATCGGCAAGAAAGAACATACGGCGATAAAGGTAGCGCCCAACAACGCCCACTGCGGTTTCGTCGCACCATCGATCAACGCCTGATAACGGGAAAGTCCCCGCTTGATACCGACTTGGGCATTATCCGTCACCACGATAGCGTTATCCACCAACATACCCATAGCGATAATAAAGGCCGCCAACGAGGTTCGGTTCAAGCCGACACCCCAGATCAACATGATCAATAAGGTACCACCTACCGAGAACAACAACGAACTACCGACCAACATACCGGCACGAGACCCCATCACGATAAAGATAATCACGATAACGATCAACAACGACTCGATCAAGTTCAAGATAAAACCGTTGTTCGCCTCATCCGCGATCTTGTTCTCCGGATAGATCGTTTTCAGGTCCATACCCACCGGGAACAGCTGCTCCATCTCCGCTAAATGATCCGCCACGGCGTTACCCACGGCAACCACATCGTCTTTCGAACCGGTAGCGACACCGATACCGATGGCACGCTTACCGTCCACACGCATCAGGTTCGAGGGAGGGTCCATATAACCACGCTCTACCGTAGCGATATCTCCCAAACGAACCTCACCGCCACTTTTCGTCACGATCAATTGGTCCCGGATATCTTGTATATCCTTATACGTACCTTCCGCACGCAAACGCAATTGATAATTACCGGTATTGATATCTCCCGTATTCACCAACAAGTTCTGCGTTTGCATCACCTGCTGGATAGCGTTCGGGTCGATACCTAGGTTAGCCAGTTTCGGGATAGAGATCTTTACGTTGACAACTTGTGTCTGTTCACCGAATAGGTAGACCTTCTGTACACCCGGTACAGGAGATAGCTCCGTCTTGATCTTTTGCGCCCAATTACGCAGGTCGTCGTAAGTATATCCCTCATCGGCCGTCAAGGCATAATAAATTCCGAATACGTCACCGAAGTCATCACTAACGGATATCGAGGAGGCGCCAGACGGAAGGCGGGGCTGTATATTCGCCACCTTACGACGCAACTCGTCCCACTTGACCGGCATATAATCCGGAGACAAGGTAGGCTGCAACTCAATAGAAATCTTGGACATACCGAAATAAGACTCAGATTTGATCTGGAACACATCCGACATAGCCTGAATCTCCCGTTCGATCGGCTCAGTCACCAGCTTCTCCACCTCCTGAGGTGTCGCTCCCGGATATTGGGTAACCAAAACCGCTTGCTTGATTACGAAGGGAGAATCTTCCTTCTTCGGCAATTTAAAGAAAGAATATATACCTCCTATCAGCATGACCGCTAGGAAAAAGTATATAATCTTCTGATTCTCTAAGGAATATTTTGGAATATTCATTGTTTATCTCTTAATCTGTTAATACTTTTACCTGTTGTCCATCCACCAAACGAGTGGCTCCGGCTGAGACAACCTGTTCGCCGGGTCGCAAGCCATCCGTTACGATCACGCCATCCTTGCCGATCAGCATAGACTCGGTAATCTTGCGACGCTCAACCTTTTGAGACTGCCCATTATAAACAAACACATACTTATCGCTATTGGCATCGTCAGCCACGACAGCGGCTAGCGGAACCAATACGGCGCCTTGCGTGAAACTCTCGCTATCCACGTTCAAGATCACACGGCAAGAGAAACCTACGGCTACCTTATATTTCTCTAAATTAAAGTTCGGATCATCGATATACAGATATACGGGAACGCCGGAACCATCCGGAGAGGCTTCCACGTATTCTTTCACCTTCGCCTTGAAGCGAACGCCCTTGTAATTATCGAATTCCACATAAACAGAATAAGGAGAAGAGAAGTAATTGATATTACTCTCCGGCATCGTAAACACGACCTGTAACTTATTCGGGTTGATCAAGCAAACGATTCCTTGTCCGGCCTGTACCTTCTGGTAATTCTCCACATATTTCTTCTGGATAAATCCATCGAACGGCGCACGAAGCTTTGTCTGGTTCAATGTATTTTGCGCATACTCGAAAGCCGCCTTGGCATTTGAGTAAGAGGCTTCCGTAGACTCATACTCTTGCTTGGAGATAGCTTGTTTGGACAATAACTTCTTCGCACGTTGCAATTGCGCCTCAGCGGTCTGGAAAGACGCTTTCTTCGCCTCATATTCCCATTTAAAGTCCAGCGGATCAATCTCGGCCACGATCTGTCCCGTACGGACCTTCTGGCCTTCATCCACGTTTAATGAGATCAGCGGGCCGGACATCTTAAACGCCAAATCACTGAATTGATCGGGCGATACCACTCCACTGAATGATTTCTCAACCATGTTCAGAGAAGTAACGTCCGCCAATTTAACTGGACGAGGACCTTGCTCCTTAACGGGTGGTTGGCTACAGGAAACCAATGCTGCCAAAACAAACACAGGGATTAATTTTCCTTTCATGATAACTTGCATTTTGTTATTTAATTATGATTTCTTTTTCTTCACAGTAAATATAAAACATTCTCGCCTAGAGATTGTTGAGCATAACGTGCCTTAAAAAGACCAACTACCATCATTCACGTATGCTTCCATCGGATTTTCTATCGAATCAGGCAAAGAAGGGAAAAAGTCAATTCCGGTAACCTTCTCAACGCTATCGATAGGGATCATCATCGATTTCAACGGAGTCTTTCCATAGTCTTTATTATCAAACAGAAAACCTACCCCTTCTGGTTTACCGTTCGTTATCGTACAGATTACCTTATAAAAGGTCTTCGGGATTCCCACCCGATTCTTGCCTAATCGTTTCAGGTCGTCCGTGATCACCGGGCCGGTCACGATCAACAAAGAGCCATTCTCTTTCGCCCACAAACGAGCCTGCTCTTCCAGATCTTTCCAGATACCTCGGTTCAAGCCGGGCTTTTGCGGACAGATATTACTTAGGTAGAACGATTCCCGCATGGCCTTGGCGGACCATTTCATATCGCCGGCAGGCGCCATATGCCCTCGGTCATAGCCGGAACGGGTATAGTCCTCGTTCGTGGCGGTAGCCCCTTTCACTATGGGGTCCGAGACGAACTTATTAGACCGCTCGTTCTTCTTACTTGTCGCCTCTTTCGAGGTCAGTTCATAGGCTACCCAATTGGCGATCTTATAATCGGAATTATAAGAAACCGTATAGCCCTCATGCTTTATAACCTGCTCTTTTTGTTTATTCTTTAGTCTCGGTATCTCAGCTCCCCCTTGAAAAGTATAAGCGGAGGTCTCTTTCTTTGGGTTCGTCGCTTGCTTGTTTTTCGTCGCTTGTGCGGCTTTCTTACCCGATGTTCCGGAACCGCCCTTGTCCGAGATCTTCGGACGGACTATTGTCTCCGCCCGATCCTGTTTCTTCTCTACAGGCCGTGTCTTGGATACCGGATAAAACCAGTTATATATGAATAATACACCGATAAAACAAACAACTACCGCAAAAGCGCCAAGAAGCATCTTCTTTACAGAAGACATGAATGATGATGCCCGCTTCTTCTTGCTTTTCCGGAGTTGAGGCTTACCTTTCTTTTTTGCCATACCTAAAACTTCCTATTTTTAACCTTTCGTATTGGGCGCAAAAATAGATAAATCCGGCATGTTATACAACACTATTCTAGGATAGTATTGGTCTCGATTACTATAAAAGACGGCTTAATTTAATGCAGACAGCATCCGGTGCAAATTCTTAGGGAAAATCATCGGTGGAATAATAAATATCTGTAACTTTGCTTACGGTAACAGAGTGGTATTTAATTTATCAACAAATATTTCTTATGGAAGAACTCTTTCGACTCGTACGGGATGAAAACGACATTGACAAAGCCTTGTCTATGATTCGTTCGGGCTACATGCTGGAACCGTCTTACAAGGACCAATACAATTGCAGTCTCTTGTTCCATGCCATTTATCGGAAAAGCCTAGAGCTGGTCAAAACACTGGTGGAAAAAGGCTTTGACGTGAATGACAGGTTGCCCGATGGTGCGACACCCTTGATGTCTGC
The DNA here is from genome assembly GCF_023656845.1 of Parabacteroides sp. Y3-G-102. Lineage (NCBI taxonomy): Bacteria > Pseudomonadati > Bacteroidota > Bacteroidia > Bacteroidales > Tannerellaceae > Parabacteroides > Parabacteroides sp. Y3-G-102. The sequence goes on from NZ_JAMOKU010000011.1 coordinate 32,821, forward strand.
GGCCAAAAACAATGTCATCGACATTGCAGAATACCTGCTGGAGAATGGGGCGGAGCTGGATGCGTGTGACGAGGAAGGTTGGACTGCCTTGATGACTTCCGCTTCTTTCAAACATTTCGACATGATGCGTTTTTTGGTTGAAAAAGGCGCAAATATTCATGCAAGAGCCAACTGGGGATACACAGTCCTGTTCTATGCCGTGATAAAAGGAAGCCTTGCCGATGTCCGATACTTGGTAGATAAAGGTGCGGACGCCAACGATAAGAACGATGGCGACCGAACCGTACTGATGGACGCGGTAACAAGAAACGACCCGGAAATGGTACGTTTTCTCATAGAACGAGGTGCCGATGTGAAGATACGGACAACTGAAAACAACTGTTGCGTGTTGGGAGAAGCCGCCCGTTGGGCTAACGCGGAGATTGTGCAACTGTTAATTGAGCATGGCGCGGATGTCAATAATGTCGATACGATGGGAATGACCCCATTGTTGTATGCTGCCACACACGATAATGTCGAAGCTGCCCAAATGTTGATAGAAAACGGAGCTAACCTAGAAGCTCGCGAACGATATAAAGGTTTCACCCCTTTGCTGTATGCCTGCCATTTGCTCAAGCCGAAAATCATACCTTTGCTGGTAGAGAAAGGGGCAGATTTAAACGCAAAAGACAAGAAAGGCAAGACCCCATTGGGGAATGCCTGCAAAAAAGGAGGGCTTGAAATAGTGAAGTACTTAGTGGAACATGGAGCCGGTTTACAGGTCGGCAAAAAGAATGTAGCGGATGTGGTAAAAGACAAAGCGATCAAGCAGTATCTTTCCGAATTGCCATGAATCTCATATTGAATCAGACAATCCTTAATAAATTACTGTAGTTATGTCAATGCATGCAATAGAAAGTTTGGTGGAATATTCCGTAATAACCATAGCGACCGCTTCGCCTGTTCCGCCTACGGCACAAAGACTGCGGGTACACGGCCTTGCGAGTTCGTGACGAACTGGAAAAATCGGTTATCTCTCCCTGCTCTCACCGGAGCAATTGCCCGAACCCGAGCGTTCTGAACACTGAGCCACATTCTTTTGTACGCATTCCCTACTTGTATTGGCATAACAATAGACACAGAAATGGCGGCAAGTGTTATACCTACCGATATCTTTGCTTATCATGCAACTACAGGCTTTCCGTTGGCCTTTGTCTTTTAGCTCTTTGCGTTTGTCGGGTAAAGCGGGAAACGTACCAAAAAGATCCGGTTCGGGTAATTGGCCTGTTCGAAGATAATAAACCAATTCATAATCCTCCCCAAACACACGCTCCATTAAATCACCGTCGATACACCGGTTATGCTCAATGCCATAAACCGCAAGGTCAATGTCCTCGGCACAAGTAGCGAGTGTCACATTCCAACCAGTAGAAGCCCAAATTTCCCTCAACTTCACCAATCCCTCTACAGTTTCTTGACGTTGCATCGCATTCATCTCAGCGGTTTCCACATCCTCTTTCGTAAAGCAATTCGTCTCTTTTATAAGATTGTTCTGTACCTTACGATACGCCTTTACATCTACGAAACTGAACACGAGCTTATCAGTATATCCTTTCAACTGATTGCCGATCTTCCAAATACGGCTAAGCAGGACACGAGGCGTGATAGATGGAGTCATAATCAACGGATCAAATCGCCAGATCACCCGTTCCTTCCCTATCATTTCCGACAACTCCCGAAATGTCTCCACCCGTTGCGTAACGCTCGGCACATTCGGCTCAAAGCCTTCGCTCACATAGTCATTCAACGTGAACTGGAAATAATAATGGATACCCCTCCTATCCAACTCATGCAAATAAGGCAATATCAGCTTCGGGTTCTTTGTCCAAAACACGATTGCCTTACACCGCTCAAACGACACATACATCTTCCGCCGATTAAACGGATTATACCAAACACAATACCCCTTGGCCAAACGATTAAAGAACCACTTGGCATAAAAGGCCGGAATATCCGTTGACCGGCTGGCCGAAATGATGATGGGAGCAAGTATCATTCTATTTTATATTTTTCACCTATTATAATTTCAATGCTATTCATTAATACTCCTTAAAGCATATTCAACGTTCATGCCTTACAGCAAATAAAAGAATATAGACAAATCATTTACAATATTTATACTAAAAATCATCATCTAGTCCAGAATATCTCCTAAAACACTTATCAAGTTTTATTTTTTCATATATATTGTTTACACTCTTTTCTCCAAAATGGATATTTCTCTTATAATTAATTAAATTATTTTTAATTATTTCAAGAAACTCAACTTTCTCCCATTCGCTATTAATAGTCATACTTGGACATTCCAAAAAATGAACAATTTTGCATTCTTTACATTCATCATCATATAAGACACGATTTTTTATATAAAGCACTGACAATCGGCTAAAATATTTCAAAACTAAGTCTTTATTCCATGGAACAGCATTATTTAAAGATAACAATTTCCAATTCCAATTATCTATATATTTGTCTATTAGATTTTCACACCAAGGAATCGATTTATTTCGACTAAGATTTGAATAATTCCAATTATCTCTAAATTCATCTATAAAATCATCTGACCAAACTAAACTTTCATCAAGACTTAAAGTATTCCAATCCAAACTTTTTTTATTAGCTCTTATATATTCAATCGAAAATAAAGGAGATACACTATTTTCCTTCACCTCAGCAACTGACTGATATTCTTCTAAACCACTTCTGATTGAACAATCAACAATAGGTGTAGTATTTTTAAAAAAACAGTTGTCACTATTAATCTCGTTTCCCATCTTAACAGATTTGAGAGATGATATTTTACCCTCATCCCAATATTTAGAAAGCAATTCTATATTTTCAAGAAACAAAATATTATGTACAAATTCGTAATCATTACCACATTTTTCATTCATCTCCTTTAGTAACTGAGGGGCTAGTGGCAAATATGGATTTGAACGCAATGTATGCACTTCTATTTTCTCCTTAAAGCGCAGTATCCATGACAATTTCCATGGTATTTCATTATTTTCTTCACAAAAGCGATAAAAATTTTCATCGTAAAAAAATAACTTTATTTGAGAAAAATAATTTTCTAAAACAGAAAGCAATGAATAATCCCACTTTATCTTTTTATAAAGCTCATTCAGATCTACCCAAAATGTATTTTCATCCCGATGTGTCAATATCAAAGAAAGATTTTCATGGAAATTTTTAATATTATCCTTATATGAAATAGACAACTCTAAATTGGGACATTGTATTATATTGTATTTAATTGGATAGCATAGATCTCGTTCATCCCATTTTTCTTTAAAAATTTGATATAACTCATCTGTCCACAAATATTCTGAACGATTATTACACAAAATATGCCAATTCCATTTATTTTTAAATCTATTTATTAAAGCTTTATTCCACAAGAGATTTCCAATCTGTTCTTTATCACTCAAAATATCCCAATCTAATTGAGCTTCATAATTTTCCAAGAAATATATAGACCAAATATCTTGTGGTATATTATCACTATCACAAAGGATAGACCAATCCCAGTAATCCGAAAATATATTTATTATATCTTCCGTCTTGATAAACATTCTATTCGCCGATAAATTTTTCCAACAAAAAACATCTAAAGTTTTTTGTTCCATCCAAAAACGGACTAATTCATAATTAACATGCACTTGTTCATCTAGACATAGATAACTAACAATTAATTTATTTACACTTTCACTTTCTATAGTTTTATAGCATTCACCATCTGCCCCACCACCATCGCCATAGTATTTAACGACACCTTTAACTTCAATAAATTTCCATTTTTGATCATAATATTCCACTAAATCATCACACATATCATCTAAAGGACTAGGTATGTCATCTAAAGGTTTAAATAAGTCATCTGAAAAATTATTTAAAGGTAAGCAAGATGGCTTTATTTTAGATAAATTAAAACTATCATTTGGTGCAGGAATAATAGGAATTAGATCATCAATTGAAAAAGCCACTATAAATTCAACTGGCAGATAGAATTTTTCTTTATTTACACGCTTTAAATACCACTCTCTATAATTCATAGATGCATTAATCCAATATTTACAGAGTATTGGTTTTATTGCATTAATAGAATAACAATAGTCACCTTCTTCATCAAACCGTTCTGTTATAAAGTTCCAAAACCAACAAAACATCTCTCGCTTTAAATAAGGAGCATCTATACTTTCTTTACCATGTTCAAAATACCAAAGATCAAGAGCCTTAAAATATCTATCAACCCACAAACATCCTAATTTTAAAAAGTTCTTCCTTTTTTCAGAAAGAAAACAAAGATCTTGCTCTTGTACAAATATTGGCCAATCAATACATTCTTTTAGAGCATTTATCGTCTTATCATTCCACTCTATATGTTTATTTTTACTGATCTCACTCCAACCGAGTATTTTTTTATAAATTAAAAGTTCTTGAAAAGAGAATTTCTGAGTAAGACATATATTTTTCAAAAAATCAGACTCTCTGTCTAACGCTTTATAATTGTCTATAAGTTGTATATTCTCTAAATTTACACCTAATGCTGCTGATACAAACAATACAGAATTCACATCTTGTTCATATATAATCTTATAATATAAAGCCATTAAAACTTTCACATCAATATTCCCATACAACAATAATAGCTCATCGCTTATACCGATTTTTTTACAATAGATTCCGTTCAAAACTTGTTCTTCAAACAGAGAAACATCCTTATTTAATAATTTACATTTTAAATAGACAACTGCCTTAATAATAAATAGCAAATCAAAATAAATTTCATATTTATCACTTTCTTCCGCTGTTAAAAAAAACTTACATATCCCAGCAACACTAAAATATCTCTGTTGCTCACCTTTAAATGGCATATACAAATTATCATAATCAACCAATCTTATATCATTATCCTCTTGAACTATAATATTATCGAAAGATAAATTACCATGAATAAAATCTTTTGTAAATAAATCAGACACAACTTGTATAAACCTCAAATAGATAATATTCAACTTTTCTAAATGATTCGGAATCCATACATTTAGCGTTTTCAGACAATCACCAAGCGTTACTCCCTCAATCCAATCCATTAATACAGCCGGGACATTCCCTTGATATATAATTGAATCAATTGTAATTGTCACATATCTAAAGTCCACAAGATATGAAGGTTGCTCATTGTACTCAAAATAATTCACATAAGAGTTATAATTTTTTTTTCTTATCATTGATAGTTTTTCATTAATCTCATCCCCCTTGTTTATTGCCCTATTAATAGTATCAGAAATATAGCATTTCAATGCGTAATATTTACCATTACAGCTATCCTGCATCTTAAAAACTACAGATCTTTCTCCATTCTGGCTTATATTACATGGTAACAAATGTAGATTAGGGCATTCATCTATTACAAATTTACCCTCTTGGATAATGCCCTGCCATTGTTCTTTAGATGGATATAACATCTTCATAATACACCACTCCTATCACATTTTAAATAAATACAAAATTCAAAATAATCGTATTCGGACAAATAACCCATTTCATTACCTTATTACAAGTACGAAGCTTATGCAATGGTGATTATTCCCTTCATAAAGATAAACATTATGTTACGCACCATCCCACCACACCTAAAAACAAATGGATTCGACATGATGGAAACATCACAAATATAGCGAATTTCCATCATCTCCCCCCTACAAATACCCACAAATACGCCTTATCAAACAAAATATCTATTACCTTTGCCCCAAACCTTAGCCTAGGTTTCATACTAGAACATTAATAACTTTATAAAAATTTACGCTATGGATATTTTTGATTTACTATTCGGTTGGGGCGGGCAGGCCATGCAGTTAACATTCCAATATGGATTTATCCTTAAAGAAGAAGATTTCCTTGAGCTTACCGATGAGCAATACGTGCAGTTTCACATCAAGATGGGGGAATGTAACGAAAAGGTCTTTTTGATCGCACCGGCAGATCCGAGAAACGCAATAGAGGCGGACTCAACGGAGCTACCGATCGTAACCGAATCCCAAAAGGACGCTTTTCTTGAGGCTGCCAAAGACATAGAGAAATATTGCGAAGGAAAGGATTTCCATACGGATGAGGAGAAGTTACGGTTTGCGGCGAGACATATGCCAGATATATTCTCCAAAGGCTCCAAATATGAGAAATACTCTAAATTCTCAGTCACCAAGCGACAGAAAGGCAAGTAGATAATGCTTTCCCGTATCGTCATCGCCTTGGGTGTAGGCGATGATGATAACCGGGATCAGCCCTTTGCTACTTCATACCGCATAAAGAGGAATATTCGTCAGGTTGCCTTGCTCCTTGTAAGGCAGCATGGAATATCGCTCCGCATGCAGGCTTGGTACCTTGTCCAATAAGTTCATCAAGGAATTAGCCCGGACATTTCCTTCGGCCTTCACTTCTATCGGGATCATTTCCGCTCCCCGCTGGATGATGAAATCAAGCTCTAGGCGCGAATTGTCCGCCGTATGATAATAAATGGGAGACACGCCTTTGCTTTTCATCTGTTGCAAAACGTATTGCTCAGTTAGTCCACCCTTATACTCCTTGAATATATCATTCTTTATTAAGACTTGCGCAGGATCGGTCTGGACCATCGCTCCCATCAAGCCAAGGTCTACCATATAAAGCTTGAAAGCCGATAAGTCCTCGTACACGGCGAGCGGCAACTCGGGTTTTGCGCATCGAGGTACCTTATACAACAAACCCGCATTGACAAGCCATTGTATGGAAAGCTCAAAGTCGTTGGCCCTCGCGCCTTTACGTAAAGCGCCATAGATAAACTTCTTATTCTCCTTGAATAATTGAGAAGGCACACTGTTCCAAACCATCCGGATACGCGGCACTTGCTCTTTGGGCGCATGTTTCGAGAAATCAAGATCGTAACCTTGGAGAATCTCCTGCTGGATACGCCTTACCTCCCGTAAAGCTCCGGTCTCCACGTATTTGGAAACAGCCTCCGGCATGCCTCCCACATAATAATACTGGCGGAGAAGATCCACATACTTCTCATGCAACAGACTCATCATCCCATAGTCACGGCTCATAAGTAGTTTACAGGCCTCTTTCTCTCCTTTCGCCATAAGAAACTCCTCGAAACTCATAGGATACAGGTTGATGACATTAACCTTACCTACCGGATATGATACATTCTCATGCAAAGAAATTCCCAAAAGCGAACCCGCCACCGCGATATGGTAGTCCGGAGCTTCCTCCTTAAAATACTTCAACGCCTCCAATACCTCCGGAATATCTTGTACCTCATCCAAAATGACGAGCGTATCACCCGGAGTAATATCCACCGAAGTCATGGCACGGAGACCACGCAAAATTCTTTCCACATCAAAGTCCTGCGTAAAAAGCTGCCGGGCAAGATTGTTCTTACGACATACGACATAAGCCTCTTTCTTATATTCAAGCCTGGCAAACTCATGGAGTAACCAAGTCTTGCCCACTTGTCTGGCACCATTAAGGATAAGAGGTTTTCTGTCCGCTCTTTCTTTCCATTCAATAAGTTCCTTTAAAACAGTTCTTTCCATATGAATACAACATTTTTACGCGGATAAATATAGCTAATCATCACATTTTTCAGCACCAATTCGCCATACAAATATACATAAATACGCGGATATAAGGTATACGGACGTACATTTTTACGCGGCATACGTTCTTTTACCTACCTGTCTACCCTCTACTCCCCTAAGCAAAAAACGCTCTACTCCTATATGAATTCTTGCTCGATAGCTTATGGATTCTTGTTCGCATACTGTATAATTCTACAAACCACGACGTGGTCTGTACAGATCAAGACGTGGAATATACAAATCACGACGTGGTCTATATATTCCACGGTGATAATTTGGAAATAGATCAAGTAGTTAGTATATTTGTATATAGTAAGAAGAATGTTTTTAACTTGAAGATACAAACAATTATACCTAGTAGCAGTTATGGCAGAATATATCAAGCAAGAGATGTGCGACCTGAACGGGACGGGGGAAAAGCCGGTGTATTATCGGATGAAGATACAACGGAACATGGACATGGAGGATTTCGTGGAACGGATCACCTACCCCGGATCGGGCTTGAGCAGGGGTAGCGTAATACAGGTGATGACGACAGTAGCGGAACATCTGGCCTATTGCATGGCGGAAGGGCAGTCGGTCACGTTGGATGGCATCGGTACGTTCACGCCCCGCCTAGGCGTAGCGAAGGACAAGGAGATCGACTCGCTGGATGGTGACGAACCGAAGCGTAACGCACGGAGCATCGAGGTGAATGGTATCAACTACCGGGCCAACAAGGAATTGATACGGGAGACTAACCTGCGTTGCGATTTAAGACGGGGAGGTATCAGCCGTGTCCGGAAATCGCCCTTCACCGAAGAGGAACGCCGGACACGGGCATTGGATTACCTGGATGAACACCCATTCTTGCGCATACAAGACTACATGGCTGTCACCGGACTAAAACGTAGTAGCGCAAACCGTGAGCTACTACGCCTCAGTAGCGACCCGACGAGTGGAATCACCCTATCGGGTTATGGAAGCCACCGGGTGTATGTCCGCAGGAAAACAGAGGGCGATCACTAATCCACTTGATGGTGCCCCGGGTCGAGATGCTTGCGAGTGCCGTTCGGTCTTATCAGTTCGGCGGAGGTGCCTTCCGGGATTTGGAGATCGAACTTCAATCGCTTGCCTTTCTTCTTGATACTTACTCGGATGGTTCCATAATGAGTCTCTAGGCTGGCAGAGGCTTCCGATAAGGAACCCAATTGAGGCGAGATCTTAAAGGTACGGAAGCCGGGAGAGGTTGGCTCGATACCACAGACCTTCTGGCTCAATAAGGTAAGCGGGCCACCGCTCCAAGCGTGATTGATCGTGCCGCCACCGAAGCCCTCGGCTCCGATGCCCCATCCCTCGAACAAGGTCGTGTATTCGGCATAATCCAGCATACGGGTGTAACGTTGCTTCATCCGTTCCAAGGCAAACGCCGGCTCGCCCATCTGGAAAAGAGCCTCTAGGACATACTTCTCCATATAAGGGCTGGCGTGATACTCCTTTTTAAGTACCTTCGTCAGCGCCGGATACTTATCTTTCGAGGCCAGCCCGGAAACAACCGCCATGGCTTGGGAGCGATCGTCCGTCTCCCCTTTATAGCCGGGGGAGCGATAGGCGGAACCTGTCCAGAACTTCGTGTCGAAACAACGTTCTATGCTACGCATCATCCGGGAGATCTCATCGGCATCCTTATCCTTGCCGAGTTGCAGGGCGAAGGCTCGCTCCGCTTTCAAGGCCAGATAATACCAGCAATTGGTCAATACACCCATATCGACATGCTCGCCCCAGTCGCCCCAGCTCCAAGCGCCTTGACGCTCGATCACCAAGCCACTCTTATCGACTTGCCAAACCTCGTGCAGGTAACGGCGCATCCGGTCGTATATCACCGGGACGAAACTACTGTCGGCACTATAATAATATTGCGTATAAAAACCGTACCAACCGATAGACGCCAACATCTGTAAAGGAAGCTCCTTATCCCAATTACCCGCCGGAACCGGAGCGTAGAGCGTTCCGTCCTCCCGCTGCCAATTCATTAATTCATGGATGCCTTTTACGGCTAGTTTCTGCCCGGACGGAGAAAGGGCGTAGAAAGCCTCGCCTAGCTCATTCACCTCGTCACCCCACCATTGGGCACGTTCACGATCCGGACAGTCCATATAATTATCACGCATCGTTATGTATAAGGTGCGGGCAGAACGTTGCCAAAGCTCGTCGTAGAACGGGTCGTCACAATGGAAAGAGCCGGCGAGGTCCGTGTTGTAACCGGTCTCACGGTATTTCACATCCAGCACCTTCACGCCCTCGGGGATGATGTAATAGACCTCATGGCCGTTCATCCAGCCATAGCTTTCGTATTCCTGCTCACCCTCACGGGTGATATATTCGGCACGTACGTTGCGCTCGCTTCCTCCCTCGTAATTATCCATCCGTATGTGGATGGTTTTCCCGGCTTCCGCCTCTACTTTTAGATACGGAGTGATCTGGGCATTATAGGGCAAACGACAGAACAGGGTATCACCTCTCAAGGATTCCCGGACGGATACATAGGATAACAGGCCGCTGTTTTTCCACTGGGGTATCGGACGTTCCACCAGATCCCCGAAAGGAGCTTTCCCCGCCTTACCGACGCAGACCGCCCCCGGAAGGGAACCTTCGAAACTCGTACGGTTCCAGTTTGTTATCGCTTGACGGGCATCGAAGCGGATATTACTCTCCGGCATACGGTAATTCGGGAAAGGGGCCTCGGTATTTTGATAGGCCTCATACAAGGCGCACTGCCAGCTCGCATCGGAGACGATCTCCAGTCCCGGAGCAATCGCCTCGAATAACAAAGCCGCTTTCCCGCTGTTGATATGACTGAAACCATCTTTCCCGAAATGCCAGAGCAAGATAGCGATGGTGTTCGAGCCTTTTGTCAGGTAAGGGGCGATATCTACCGGATCGTAATAAGTCCCGGAAGGAGAAGGTCCTCTTTTCAAGCCACCCTCAAAGATAACCAGTTGGTCGTTGATCCAAAGCCAATACTTGGAATCGGCGGCGATACGGGCGATGAGTTGATTCGGGACATTCGTCACAGCGAATGATTTACGGTAGATCAACCAAGTATTCGTAGCGCTTTGGCAACGCTCGGTATTGATCCATTGGGCTTTCCAAGGGAAGGAAGCGGGACAACTGTCCGAGGCAGTCACTTTTATCCAGCTGAAAGATAGGAGAAACAATAGAAGAGCAAGAAGTAGCTTGTTCATACGTTTAATCTTTAAGGTTCTCAATTATTTGCTTTCGAAATCCCCAGTTGTAGAGACGGGGCACGCCCCGTCTCTACAACTGGGTAAAATAAGCCAATATAGGCGATGTCATTACCGGCTTACTAAAGTCATACGGTTCTTATCACACCGGATATGAAAACGTATGCGTACCGGCGGATACGGTCTCGGTCTGATCGCCTACCACGATATCGGCGGAGCAATCAGCCGGAATCGTCACGGTAAGCATAACCTTATCCCCTTCCCGTTTCCATTCGCTGGCGATACGGCCGCGTACGGAATGGTACTCACCTTTCGCCCAATCCAGTTCTTTCACGAAATGAGGCGTGATACGGATATGACGGAAGCCCGGAGCCGAGTCGTCATGATTGATACCGGCCAGCTGGTTCATCATCCAAGCGGAGACATCTCCCATAAAGACGTGGTTCAAGGAAGCGTCGGCAAACTTCGGACTAAGTGTCCACGTCTCCGGCAATGTGGAGTAACCCATCGTCTCTACCCAATATCCCCAAGAAGGTGCCTCGGTCTTCGTGATCATCTTCATGGCATCCTCGATATAGCCATATTTCGTAAGCATGGCCGGAACGGTCTTACTGCCTAATAGACCAAAATCCAAGAAATAGTTATTTCCCGCTACCACCTCACGCAGCTTATCCGCCACGAGTTGTTCCTTTCCTTCCGGTACAAGTCCCAGATACAAGGCCAAGGCTTGCGCCGTTTGGGTCCCTTCGGCATACACACCGGTCTCGGCGTTGAAGAACTTCTGGTTGATCAAGGATTTGAGCGTATTCGCTTTCTCTTGATAAGGAGCGGCGTCCTTGCCCAGCAAAGAGGCGAAGCGAGCCATCAACTTATAATCCAGATAATAGTAGGCGGTAGAGGTATATTCATTATTCGTCGTAGCTTTCCAATACACCCAGTCACCCAAGCCAAACGGCAAGTAACCGTCTTTCTCTTTCGTCTTCAAATAATCCAGATATCGCAGCATCGTAGGATATAAGCGTTCTATACTGCGAGACTCTCCATAATAATCATACAAGGCGTTCGGGATGATAAACATGACAGCGTCCCAAACCGGACCCGGCCACTCGCCATATCCCCAACCGCTGGAAGGGATGATACCGGAGATCTCACCCGCCTCACGCTGGTTGTCGATAATGTCATCCATCCATTTCTCATAAAGCGTGATACCATCGAAGCCCAGCAAACCGAGGTCGATCGCAATATGTGCATCGGCTGTCCAGCCATTCTTCTCCCGTTGCGGACAATCGGTCGGGATACTGTGCAGGTTACTGCGGTAAGCCTGCATCGTAGCCTCCCAAATCTTATTCAATAGAGGATTCGAACAAGCGAAGGAACCGGACGGACGGACATCGGTATGCATAAACAAGCCGGTCAAGTTCTCTTCCGTTAAAGTAACGGGACGGCTACTCTCCACCTCCACGTATTGGAAACCGTGATAAGAGAAGGAAGGCATGAAGATCTCCTCCTCTCCCGTACCTTTCAAGGTAAAGACATCCATCTGGAATACCTCGTCCGGTTTGACCGGATGATAATATACATTGATATTGCCTTGCTCCAAGCGACCATCTTTCTTCAACAACTCACCATGTTTTAACGTGATACGGGTTCCCGCCTCACCTTTCACCTTCAAGCGGCAAAGGCCGGACATGTTCTTCGGGAAAGAATATACATATAACTGATCGGAGAAACGTTTCATCGACACGGGCCTCACCTCTTCCGTGATACGGATTCCCGGCATTTGCTGGGCTACCAACAGAGGTGCCGGAGCCTGCGCCGGAAGTGCCGCTTCCCATTTACTATCGTCGAAATGAGCGGTTTTCCATCCGGCCTCTTCCAGCCGGGCATCGAATTTATCGCCGCTGTATATATTATTATAGGTATAGGCCCCGGTGGAAGTCTTCCAAGTCTCGTCCGAACCAATCACCTCCGTCGTACCATCCGTATAGGTAATACGCAACTCACATAGCAGGCGGGGACGATCCCGCCAGCGTGCCTCATGAAAATTCCAGACCGCCACGGACTGCTCATTGTACCAGCCGTTTCCCAGAACAGCGGCCACGGCGTTGTCGCCTTGCTTCAGCAAAGAGGTAACATCATGCGTCACGTACAAGATACGTTTATCGAAATGCGTATACCCCGGGTCCAGATAATTCGTTCCGACCCGCTCGCCATTGATGAATAGCTCATGATACCCGGCAGATGCTACGTACACACGGGCATCCTTCACTTCCTTGCCTACCGGGAAAGACTTGCGGAACAGAGGGGCAGGCTCGAACTCTTTATCCTTATGATCGGTAATCCAAGAGGCAGACCAATCCGAGGGATCGAACTTAGCGGTCTCGAAAGAAGCCGTCTCCGAGGTAGCGCACGGACGCCCTTCACCATCCCATACCGTAACATTCCAGTAATAACGGGTATGAGGTTTCAGGGCCATTCCTTCCGCATAGGGCCGCAAGTCGTTCGGACTCGTACCGATCCGTACCTCATAGCGGGAAGCCTTAAAGCCCTCCTCATTTCCGGAGTATTCCCATGTAAAGCGAGGAGACGAAGTATCCAAGCCGATAGGCTCCGTAAGGTATTCCGTACGGAGATTCGTAGGTATCGTTAATTCATTATTGCTTTTACAACCGCCTAATAAGAGGGCGGCGAAAGCGTAGATGCAAATAGTTTGTTTCATATATTCTATAATTATATACATTCTACAACTAAGTATAAGAGCTACGGGGTAACTCGTATCTCTTCAGGAGCGTTGATATGGCTTATCACCTTACCGTCCGCACCTTTCTCATGCCGGATCTCAATCACCCCATAAGGCGTGGGGAACGTACCTTCCACCCATTCGAGATCTCCCAGATGTGGGATGATACGTACCGTACGGCAACCCGGTTCCACCACTTGTACGCCCAATACGTACTCGCTTAACCACGATGTGGGGCCCGAAGCCCATCCATGGCACAAGCTATGGCGGAAACCTTGATAGCAATACGCTCCATAATCTCCATGAATATCTTTCTTTCCAGCGGGGACCAGCTCATCAATACGCCCTGCATCCGGAAGCCATTCCATATTGAAATCCTCCCAAAACGTAGTAGCACCTACATCCAGCATAGCTCCCCAATACGTACGGATCACATCTAACGCACCTTGGTAATTACCAGCCAACGCCATCGCCCGTAGCATATAATACCCGTAAAACGTAGAGAAGCCTTTCGCCCCGTCCACCGCCAAGCAACGCTCGTTCGCCTCCTTAGCATCCATGATACCCGCCAGAGCCATCAAAGCGGCGGCCTGTTTATCCCCGGGCGTAATCCGATCTTTCTCCGAAGGAAATCGGGATTTCTTCCGAAGGGAAAACTCAATAGCCTTGGCAGCTACCATACGGCATTCCGAGGCCAACGCATCCTCGCCTAAAACGGTACATAACTCCTCTCCCGCACGCATGGCTTGTATCATCAGCGATTGAAGGCCGGCATCGATAGCGGGTGTATTCTCACTGGAAGGCCAATCCAAGAAACGGTTCCCATCCAGTCTCTCTTGTCCGCTTGGGTCAACCTTCGAGATCAAGTGACGCAACAAAGCAGTCATATAAGAGCGTTGCTCTTGTAGATACGCAAGATTCCCTTGGTAATAATACCAATCCCTCTGGATCAACAACCACCAGATCGAGTACGAACTGATACCGTTCATCCAACTAGGCAGCGGCGTAATATCCCGAATCAAATCCAAGCTCTTAGGAACCACCTCATTATAACCGAAGACGGTACTGACCGTCATTACCTCCGGATGTAAATCCCCCACCCAGACCAGACGATCCCGTTTTACGCCGTCCCATAGATATTCCTGCATATTCAAGTGGACCGTGTACGCACCTGTCTTCCAGATCCGGTTCAACCGCTCGTCATTACAACGGAAAGAGCCCAGATAAGGAATATCCCGAAACGTAGAGATCGCACGGACCTCTTTTAATTGCAACTCCGTAGAATCACCCAATACATCAATACGCACGAAACGGAAACCGGAATTACCGATCTCCTGCACGCCCAGCCAAGGGAGCGATACCACGAAATCCCGCATCGCATGATCGTTGCTCGCCCCGTTTGCGCCATCTATCTCGCACATAGCCTCACTAACGGACTCGCCGAAACGAACCCGCACGGAAACCGGATCGTGAGACGGCGGCATACCGGTCACCAGCTGAAGACCGCCTTGCAACTCCTTCCCGAAATCAAGCAGCAAAGCGGGATGTTCGGTTGGCGTACTTTTCAACACACACAACCGATTATTCGCCAAATCCGACTGTCCGTTGCCCGGAACAAGCAAATGGTTCGCTCCCGTAATTCGCAAACTATCTTGCTGCCAGACAATACGGACCGGGGCGATATACTCCCGTGTCCGATGGTCTCGCTGCTGGGCGAACAACGTGAACGAACCGATCCCTATGAATAGAATGATTAATTTCTTTCGCATACGCTAGAGTCCAAAAGCCGGAACCAAGTCATCCAATTGCTGCTCCGTCATACCTTCCGGCTCGTAACCGGTCATGCGGGCACTGAAATAGATCTGGGCGGATTTACTCAACGTATCGATCGCATCGAAGCACTCGATCAGGTCCTCACCGACGGCAAGGATACCGTGCTTCTCCCAGAACACCACGTCGTGCTCCTCCAACTGACGGATCGTAGCGTGCGCCAACGCCAAAGTGCCCGGTATCTCGTAAGGAACGATACCGACCCCTTTCGGCACGATAATCCGACATTCCGGGATCATACTCCATAACGTGCGGGTAATCTTCTCCGAATCCAAGAACGGCTTACAATGCGTCATGCCGATAATATCCGTCGGATGCGTATGCAATACCACCCGGTTATCCCGTCCCTTCGCACGCAAGAAATTGTGCATCAACAAATGGGAAGGCAACTCGGAAGTCGGTGGGATCGGTTGCTCCGCTAGGATATCATACGATTTCCCATCGGCGGCGATACGGATCAAAGAGCCGTTGGCGAAAGGATCTTTCGCCACGTAACGCATCCGTTTTCCGGTACCCGTCACATAAAAGACGTGCCCGCATAAGGCCGTCATCGCCTCTTGCAAGGGAATCGAGGAAACCAAAGCCGGCAACGCCTTCTCCTCCTCGCTCAATAAAGTAGTCAGGTTCACCGATATATTCCCGCCGTTTCGCTCAGCCCAACCCTTGGTCCACAAATAGCCGGCGACCTCGGCGATACGATCTATTTCCGCCATCAGGCGTTCATTGTTTCTTAGTATTATCATGTCTATTTTAATTAAACTATATTCGGATATAATAAGGAAAGGATCAAGATACACATGCCGGTAATCAATACCACGATCGTCCGGCGATCCACGCCCTTCCATTCTTTTAATAAGATGCCCCAGACATTACTGAAAATAACATTCAACGACATCAGGATACTCCACGAGAAAGCCAGCATAACCGGGGAATCCGAGAAATAGCTCTTTCCCATCCCCAGTCCGAAGAACTGCGAGTACCAAAGCACGCCTGCCAAAGCGCAAAATAAGACATTATTCAGCAATGTACCTCCCGATACCGAGAAATAATCCTTGCCCGTCCCGTTTTTCACGTTCTGGAAAATACAATACACAGCGTTCGTACAAAAGCCGCCCAAAGTAACCAACAGTATTACGGGATTCAAGGCGAACAGATCGCTAGCTCCCGCCTCTCTCGCTTTCGCCAGCACCTCGTTTCCCGATTCCAAACCCAAATTGAAGCAGGCGCTCATCACGCCGGCAAGCAAGGCTACCGCCAAGCCCTTGGTCAAGGCAAAATCCTTCACCGCCGCTTTCTTCTCCTCCTCACTCATATTCCGGGCCCGCAGGCTTCCGGCGTAACCGATCACGGCGATACCTGCCAAGGTAATGCAAACACCGGTCAACAGGATCAATCCGGTTCCCTCAAACAGGTTCGTTCCACCGAACAAAGCCGGGAAGAGCGTACCGAAACCGGCGCATGTACCCAAGGCGATGCTCTGTCCCAAAGCTACGCCCAGATAACGCATACTCAACCCGAAAGTCAACCCGCCGACACCCCAGAGCATGCCATAGATAACCGCTCCCAAGCTACCCGGCGAACACCATAGCTCCAGTAAGGTACTCCCTTCCGGTACCGCCAACATCGCTCCGAGATAAGGGAAAACCAACCAAGCGAAGATACCTTGCATCAACCAAAAGCTTTCCCAACTCCAATCCCGGATCTTATTGATCGGCACGTACGAGCTACTCTGCCCGAAACTGCCGATCGCGATGATCAACAACCCGATCCCGATCTCTATCATTTCCGTCTTGAGGTAACGTCGGACTCATATTTCTCGATCTCAGCGATATAAGACTCTCCTACGGGGACCCCACTTTGTAGACAATACATATCCCAAACCGCCCCCCAAGGCAGACTCTTCGCTTCCTCCTGCAAGGCAAGACGCTGGAAATACTTACCCTCATCCTCGTACTGGCGAAGCAAGGCGATCGGCTCCAGCAAAGCGAGCATAAAGGCTTTTTGCGTAGCACGGCTACCAATGACATAAGCACCGATACGATTGATGGTAGCGTCGAAATAATCCAAACCGATATGTACCCGGTCCAAGGCGTCGCAACGCACGATCTCACGGGCTAAATCCTGCACATCGTCATTCAAGATCACGACATGATCGCTATCCCAACGGATCGGACGACTTACGTGCAACATGATCTCGGGCGTAAACAGCAATAACGAGGAAACCTTGTCGGCGATACTTTCCGTCAAATGGAAATGGCCGGTGTCCAAGGTAACGATCTTGTTCTTTTTCGCCCCGTAACCCAAATAGAAATCATAGGAACCTACCGTATAACTTTCCAGACCGATACCGAAGAGTTTCGCCTCGATACAATCTTTCATCCATTTATATTCGGTAGCGAATATCTCATCCAGCGATTCCTCCAAGATACGGCGATAACGTAAGCGGCTGGCCGGTACTTCCTTGCTCCCGTCATGTATCCAAAGGTTCATCATACAAGGATCGTTCTGGGCTTTACCCATCTCATCGCTGATCCAGCGACAACGCTTCGTATGCTCGATCCAGAAGTTACGGATATCATCGCTGGGGTTCGCCAAGGTCAAATCTCCGCTTTTAGGGTGCGAGAAAGAGGTACTGTTGAAGTCTAGCTTGAAATCATTCTCTTTCGCCCATTGTATCCAGCTCTCGAAATGACGGGGTTCTACCTCGTCACGGTCTACTTTCTCCCCTTGGAAATCCCCATAGATCTCATGCAGACTAAGCCGATGATTACCGGGGATATAGGATTTCGCCTTCAATACATCCCGACGCAACTCGTCGATAGTACGGGCACGTCCCGGATAATTGCCGGTCACTTGTATACCACCGGTCAAGGAGCCGCCTTGGTTCTCGAAACCGCTTACGTCATCGGCCTGCCAGCAATGCAGGGATAGGGATATTTTCTTCATATCCTCTAAAGCTTTACGAACGTCTACACCTACGGCCGCATAACGTTCTGCCGCTACTTCAAATGCCTGTTGAATTAAACTGTCTTTTGTCATGGTATGATGTTTTTAAATTTATATGATTTGAAAGTGTATCACCTTTCCGGATAAAATTCCTTGGGAGGGAATGCGGTGGCTATCAGTCTTCGCATCTCCCAACAATCCGTCAGTAATCCTGCCGACTTAGCCTGTATCAAGCAATTTCCAATGGCTGTCGCCTCAGACGGGCCTGCCAATACGGGAATACCGATAGCGTTGGCTGTCAACTGATTCAGCAGATCGTTCCGAGAGCCACCACCTATCACATGCAATCGTTCGATCGGATGTGGCGACATCGATTTGAGTATTTCCAGCACCTCTTTATAACGATTCGCCAAGCTATAAAATATACAATGTACATAATCGGCGTCCGAAGCGGGAACAGCCTGCCCGGTTTCCTCACAATAGGCCGTAATCTCACGTAGCATACTCTCCGGATTGGCGAAACGGGGATCATCCGGATTGATCAAGGAGGGAAACTCGCTTAACTCCGCCATCCGAACCATATCATCGTACGAATAATCCAATCCGGACCGCTTCCATTGCTCCCGGCAACGTTCCAAGATCCACATACCTGTAATATTCTTCAAAAAGCGAGTCGTACCCTCGATACCCCCCTCATTCGTGAAATTATTCTTGAAAGAGACCTCGTTGATGATCGGCTTCTCCACCTCGATACCCATCAAGCTCCAAGTACCGCTACTCAAGTAAGCGAAATTAGGAGAAGAAGCAGGAACAGCGGCTACCGCCGACGCCGTATCGTGACCAGCCACGGCGATTACCGGGATTTCCCCGATTCCTGTCTTACGGGCGATCGACTCGCTCAACCGCCCGATCAACGTCCCCGGCATCACCACCGGACACATCAAAGTAGGAGATACACCCACGGCCTCCAAGAGCTTGTAATCGAATTTATGGGTTTCCGGGTTCAATAATTGAGACGTGGAAGCGATCGTATATTCACATACCATACGCTCCGTCAACATATAAGCCAAAAGGTCCGGTATGAATAATATCTTTTCCGCCACTTCCTGCGGTATAAACGAGTCTTGCCCCGCCCTGAAAAGCTGGAACAAGCTATTAAACGGCATCACTTGAATACCTGTCCGCTTATAGACCTCTTCCTTGGGAATCCGTTTGAAAAAGTCCTCGGGAGCGCCGTCCGTATAAGGATCTCGGTAAGCACGAGGTAAGCCCAACAAAGAGCCATCCAAAGCCACATACCCAAAATCCACCCCCCATGTATCTATTCCGATCGAGTGCAACCGGATTCTTTGCCGGGCGCATATCGTCAAGCTTTCTATAAGAGAAGTATAAAGATGATAGATATCCCAATAAAACCGTCCGTGTAATTCCACCATCGGATTCGGGAACCGATGGATCTCTTTCATTTCAAATTTGGCATCCTTTAAGGTCCCGAGCACGGCCCGTCCACTGGTAGCCCCTATATCAAAGGCTAGAAAATTATATTCCTTCATGGCTTAACAAAGTTATTTGTTTGACGAAAGCAAAAGTAGAAGCATTATTGCTATATTTGCTTACGAAAATGATTTTAAACCTTTCAAATCTGACATGAACGAACTGCGGAATGATTTACTACGTTACTTGACGATCAGCGCTACGGATGAGGAATGGGGAATCGTCGTCACGACGGTCGGATATCAATTCATCCCGCCGGGTTGCGCCTATCCGCTTTCCCGGCATCCGGAGAAGTATAATTTCAAGCCTCAGACCGGGCGCATCCTGAATGAGTATCAATTGGTATATATAACGAAAGGTAGCGGGTACTTTTCCTCCCAGTCTTGTAAATCGCAAAAGATAAACGCAGGGACGATGATCCTCCTTTTCCCCGGGGAATGGCATAGTTATTATCCGGACCGGGAAACGGGATGGGATGAGTATTGGGTAGGTTTCCGGGGCATTCATATCGATAAACGTGTGGAGAAGAAATTCTTTACCAAGGAAGAGCCGCTACACCGGATCGGGCTGAGCGCTACGATCGTCGGACTTTATGAGGATATACTGAAGTTCGCCTCGGAGGAGAAATCCGGTTACCAACAGATGATCTCCAGTATCGTGCTTCATATATTAGGCTCCGTATATTATAAGGAAAAGAACAACTCCTTCACGAACACCTATGTCGTAGATAAAATCAACGAGGCACGTATATTAATGAAGGAGAACATCGAGGACCCATTAAGTCCGGAAGAGATCGCTGCCCGTCTTGGTTTAGGTTATTCATGGTTTCGCCGGATGTTTAAGGAATACACCGGCGTCTCCCCCGCCCAATATCAATTACAACAGAAGCTCCTTCGTGCGAAAGAGCTTCTGACTAGCACCCCTTTGACGATCTCCGAGATCGCCTATAGCCTGCATTTCGAGAATGCCGGCCAGTTCTCCACATTCTTTAAGAAGAAAGAAGGGGTTACGCCCTCGGAGTTCAGGGATCGGACGCATTGAGCTGGAGTGAACCGCTCAATAAGGTTTATAAGACGTACGCATGACATTCCATGTTTTTGGTAGCCACACTCTATAACGTTCTGCCTGATTCCACGTATTACCAGCTGATGCGAAATCGCACAGATGAATCGGGCGAGCCTTGCCGTTTCCTTCCAAATCCGTTCCTAAAACCATAGGAACGGTAAAAGCCATCCAAGCGAAATCGGGGGCTTGTACCGGAGTTAATTCCACATAACCATCCTTGCTGACGATCACGGAAGCCTCATCCACATCTCCATCCTTAAAGCGGCTATCTCTAGCCAGCACCAAAGGGCCTCTTACGATCGCTTGAGCCTCGTTCAGCTCCACCAAGCGAGCCCGCATATCCAACTCCACCGTAATTTCATCCCCTTTCTCCCAAGTCCTATGAATCGGTAGGTATGCTCCAGCCAACAGATCCGTTAAAGGCTCACCATTGACAGACACCACAGTTCGCTCACTCCACGCCGGGATACGCAAGGCGATCGTAAAATCACTCGTCTTCTCCGGTTCCACCACAATCCGGATTTGCCCATCTATCGGGTAGTCCGTCTCCTGCGTCATCGACACCCTCGTCTTTTTATCCAACTCTACCTCCACGCTCGAAGCCGCATATAGGTTGACATCGATACGTCTGCCGTTTACCTGATAAGCGAACCGCGGAATCATCGCGAAAGCACGAGGTCCATTCGCATTGCAACAATTGATATGCATACCGCATTGCTCCTCTCCTTCATGCCGCCAGCCCTCCAACGGACTGTATTTCGCTATTTGAGAGGCATCCGCTTTCAGCGAGGCTAGTAAAGCGTTATACATAGCCTTCTCGATCTGGTCCGCATATAAGGAATTTCCGGTTAGTCCGAGCATCCTGTCACAAATCTGCATCCACGTGAACGTCACACAAGTCTCCATCGTATGATAAGTAGGATAGGTCTGTAACGCCTTGCCTCCATACCAGCACTCGAACGCACTACCAGAACCGGCCACATTGATTTCCTCATTGATTATATGATTCATCGTTTTCTCCACCACAGATAAATATAATGGATTCTTAGTGACCTTGTAAAGTTCCAACAAGCCCTCATAACAAGACATCATCTCATATGCTTTTTGTCCATTCTCCGGAGAGAACCAAACCTTTGGATGTGGGAAACGTCCGGCGACAGGAATATCCGCAATCGCCTTACTAATCAATCGAGGGCCTTCCGGAGTCTCCCATTGCTTTACGATGTACTTGGCAAAATCCAGATATTTATCTTGCCGGGTACGATTATACAGATACATCACCGGCTCAAGTACCGAAGAGCTTGGCATTCCTATATAATTACCGGTCGTCACGATATTCACTTTTCCGGGTCCCACCTGCGTCATCAAATGGTCGATCACCCGGCAGGCGGCATCCAAAGCTTTTCGATCCCCGGATAAGTCATAATAAGCGATCAAACCTAAAGCCGTGTATTTTCGCCCCCATATATCCCACTGGTTCAACTGTGCTTCCTCGGAATAGTTACCGATATATCCATTCGGCAATTGGGTTTCCATCAACAATTCCGCTCCATTCTTAATAATCTTGTACAACTCAGGATCTTTATCATAACGGTATGAGGCGATCGCCCCTTGTATCCATTTTCCCCAAAATTCCGATTGCCAGCGCGAGGTCTCTTCCTTATGCCGGAAAGGTTCCACCAAATGATCCACATCTTGAGCTTTCACTCGATACTCGATACAAGCGTCGATCCGTTGCCCCAAATAACCGGATATCCTCAAGTGACGTACAGGATCAGTGTTTCTTACTTGCGCATTCATACAACAAACACAAAAACAAAAGAATAGACACGACATGCCTTTTGTTAATACGGATATACTCATAAACACAATTCTTAAGGTTAATAAATGTGATAAAGATAGCACATTCCACTTGTTCGGAACTTTCAGAATTGACAAAATAAATATGAATATTGACACACAAATCGTATCTTAAAATAAAATATCTATTATTTTTCCCCTGATATATTTTGTATGAATCCCAGTAAATACATATTTTTACTTCAAAAAAATTTAAGTTATGAGGGTCATTTATCTTTTACTATCTTTTATGCTTTGTTTCTACCCTGTCACACAGGCGCAAAACACGACGAATCAATTTATGACACAGGCACAAAGCAGCCTGGAAAAAAAAGACTACACCAAAGCTCGTTATCTTTTTTTACAAGCTTACAAGAGCTTATCCCAAAAAGGTGATTACAAACAGGCGATCGATGCCGGTACGCAGGCGGCTTATCTATATTATCGCGAGAATTATTACCAAGAGGCATTCGATCTTTGCCGCCAGATGAACCAATTCATCTTAACCGAGGAACAGAAGTTGCAGAAATCGCTCTATGAGCAACGCTTCCAAGTAACGAAAGAGCGGTTGGAAATGTATATTAAGCTAAAGAACGCCGCCCAAGCGCAAGTTCAACTCAATACATTAGATAATCTGGCCAGCCAAGCGGGCGATGAGAAGTTATCGAACAATTTATTATATACCCAAGCAGGTTATTATTATACGTTCGGGCAAAACGAGCAGGGGGATGCTGCTTTCCAGAAACTGATCAACCAGTATAAGGAGAAAAAAGAA
Organism: Parabacteroides sp. Y3-G-102; assembly: GCF_023656845.1. NCBI lineage: Bacteria > Pseudomonadati > Bacteroidota > Bacteroidia > Bacteroidales > Tannerellaceae > Parabacteroides > Parabacteroides sp. Y3-G-102. Next base: position 56,401 of record NZ_JAMOKU010000011.1, read on the forward strand.
TACGAGAAGGTGAACGATTGCTACCGGAACCTGATCTCTATCGCTCGTAAGGCAAACAACGCCCCACTGATGGAACGTACCTACGACAAATACATCGTATGGACGGATTCCGTAAAAGCTCTTACGGCAGAGGATAAACTAGGGGCATTACAACAAAAATACGATCAGAGCCTACAGACAATACAGGAGAAAGACGATAAATTGTCTGTTAAGCAATATATGATTGTCGGACTTATCACATTCGTGGTAATCCTGATAGCCGCCTTGCTTTTCTTGGGATTCCTTCTATTACGCTTTATTGTGCTGAACAAGAAATTAAAGAAAATCATCCAGACGACAAACGAGCATAGCGAACAACAAGCCCAATTCATCCAAAACATATCGGTTCAGATGGAGCCTACCTTGAACAAGCTTAGCGCATCCGCCAAAGAATTACAGGCGGTAGCTCCGAAGCAGGCCGAGGATGTATGGACACGGGTAGAGGCTTTGAAACAGTTTACGGTTCATATCCAAGAGCTTTCCTCCTTGGAGAATACGTTGATGGAACCGTATGAGGTTAGTTCTTTTAATGTAGGAAACTTCAGTAAGAAAATCGTGGAGAAGGTTAAAGGGGATATTCAACCGGAGGTCAATCTCGTAACAGACGTGCCCCAATTGGAGATTAAGACGAACGCCGAGCATCTGGAGCAAGTCTTATTACATTTGTTAAAGAATGCCGCATTATATACTTCCAGCGGTAACATCCGTCTGGAATTTAAACGGAAAGGCGCTCATGTTTGCCAATTTATCATTACCGATAATGGTACAGGCATACCGGATGATCTAAAAGAGAACTTATTCAAGCCATTCAATGAGGCGAAGGATCTAGCGCAAGGCGATGGTTTGGGATTACCCATCTGCGCACTGATGGTTAGTAAATTAAACGGAACCCTATCTATCGATAAGGAATATAAGAAGGGATGCCGGTTCGTCTTGGTATTGCAGATATAAAATAGACTCACCTTGTTTGTCTTTTTACCGCGATGCGGATGCAGCGTCACTGCATCCGCATCGCGGTATCACTGCAACCCGGGTTGCAGTAGCTTATTCCGGCAAATGCTTCCGTAAGAACTCAATCCAGTTACCAGAGGCGATACGGTTGATAGCATCGTCCGTAAAGCCACGGTATTGAAGGATCGGGAATATCTTTTGGAGATCGGCGATCGTTACTAGGTCATACGGGCATTGCTCCGTACCGAAAGCACCATCCAGATCACTGCCGATAGCCACATGGTTCGCGTTTCCGGCCAATTGGCAGACATGATCGATATTGTTCGCCATAATCTCCATTCCACAGTTCATGCCTCTTGGAGTAGACTCGCCTCGCACCCAGTTCGGTACCATCATCCAAGCGTCTAGGGCGATACCGATCACGGCGCCACGCTCTATCAACGCCTTGATCATCTCGTCGCTAAACTGGCGGTTGTGATCTACGAAGGCCCGACAGTTGTTATGGCTCGCCCAAATCGGTCCCTTATACAAATCCAACGCATCCCAGAAAGCCTCATCACATAAATGGGTCACGTCAAGAATCATACCCAAGCGATCCATGGTACGCAACAACTCTTTCCCCATGGCATTCAGATGACCGGTAGAATCCGTACCGTTGGCATATCTTCCGGGGCCGTAATGTGCCGGGCCAACCGCCCTCAAGCCATAAGCATACGCCCTTTCCATATGATTCACCGTGATGAACGAGTCGGCTCCCTCGATACTTAATACATAACCGATCGGCTTCTTGTCGGCGGGTTCACCGTCTTTCCAAAGAGCCAGATGCGTATCCAAGGCCTTCTTATCCCGGATCATAACCATCTGGCCCTCCTCTTCCATCGCCTTATACCAAGCAAGTTGGCCTTGGGTCTGCGCCCAAGCTTGTTCCGGGGAATGCCAACCGGGAAGTGGATTATCCGGCCCTACATAGCGACCGATCTGGGTGGCGACTACTAACCCGACGTTTCCTTTACGCAGTTCCTCAAACGATATAGTGGCGTTTCCACGGTCGGGCTTATCGGTCATACCGATTTCTCTCCGGTTTATTTCCTTTAGGGGTTCACGCAAATCCCGATTCCACTCCAAAGCGTTCATGCTTAGGTCGAGATGGGCATCGATAATAAATGGCTTATTCATTTTATTAATTGAGAGTTGATAATTGATAATTAAAAATTTGATTACCGTTAATAGGTGATACGGCGTGAACGGGCAATGATAGGCCATTCGCCGATCGCCTCACGATCCCGGATCACATAAGCCTTGTCGTATAAAGCGACCGTAGGACAAATATGAACGGGAATGCCATAGAATACGGAACCTAATGGATAGAGCCGACTGTCCGGGACTTCCAAGACCAGATGCTCCTCGCTCTGGGAGATAGGTTTCGCCTCCGGATGGTTCAAGAAAAACACACGGGGCAAAGGACTTTCCGAGGCTACCGCCTTGTAACCAAGATCTACACAAACATGATGCTCATCCAGCACGGAAATGACCCGAGTTATCAATAAGGCAGCTACCTTGAACGGCATATCCGGATAAGCGTTTCCATACCCCCAATCCCAGAACACAAACGTGCCGGGACTGCATTCGCAATCCTTCCGCTTCGCGTACATCGGGAATGTAGGAGTACCTCCCATCACCTTTACCAATGGATAGGCAAACTTGCGGGATATCTCCCGGAACACACGTTCGGTCAAGGCGTACGCTGCATCCGCGCCTTGGCAACGTACCGATAGCTCCGCGTCATGTATATGTCCGTCGTAGCCATGCAACCCGATAATCTGCAGAGACTTCAGCGGCAGAATGGCATCCACCAGCGCCTCCGCTCTCTCCGGGAGGACTCCGGTACGATTCATTCCCACGTTCAGATCGATAAAGACATCCAAGGTGATATTCCCGGCCTCGCAAAGAGCCGAGATCGCACGGGCATTCTCCACTTGATCTACCAAGCAGGAGTAATGGGTGGCGGGATATGCCTTTATCAAATCTAATAAGCGGGAAATCTTCGGACCTACCGGCTGATAGGCTAATAATACATCTGGGGCATTCATATGCCCCAGCATCTCGGCCTCGGCAATCGTAGCGCACTTGAACTTCCGGATTCCGGCATCCAGCAGCATGCGGGATACCTCAGCCGCCTTATTCGTCTTCACGTGCGGACGAAGCCGGTTCGTATCGCCTATAATCCTCTTGGCCAACTCGATATTGCCGGAAATACGATCCGGATAGAACGCCAAGGCTGGCGAGTCTATCCGGTCTACATTACTTATGACGTACCAATCGTCCATGGCTTATTCGTATAATTCGAACAAAGCCTCTATCTCTACAGGAATATTATCGGGAAGAGAACCGAATCCTACGGCGCTACGGGTACCTACACCGTTATCCGGCCCCCATACGGCGGCGAACAACTCGCTACAGCCATTGATCACATAAGGATGCTTTCCGAAATCGGGCGTACAATTTACCATACCCAATACCTTGATCACTCTCTTTATCTTGTTGAAGCTACCAAGGTTCGCCTGGATGGTCGCCAACATGGTAAGTCCTACTTGCTGGGCGGCGAATTTGCCTTCATCCATCGTCAAGTCCTTACCGATACGTCCGATGATCAAGGACTTATCATTCCGCACAGGCCCGTGACCGGAAAGATACAGGTATTTGCCATCTATCACACAAGGCTTGTAAACTCCGGCCGGAGCCGGTGCGGGAGGTAAGGTCAACCCTAATTTCTCAAAATTCTCATCTGCGTTAATCATGCTCATAATTTCTTTCATTTATATGTTAGTAAAAAAATATATTGGTCTATTTCCTGACTCTTTCCGTTACCGGTTGATTCGTGGCGACAGAGATTCCTTGTAGCTCTACATACTCGACGCTTAAAGGATTCTTGGAGCTGGCTTTAACGTAGAGGGATTGGAGAATCGCCTGTTGGTTGTTGATCGTTATGTAGCATACATAGCGGGAATCACGTTTGGTAATCGTCAACTGGCGGGAGGGATAAGCGGTCAATGAGCATACACAAGCATTATCACTCGCCGAGATCAGTTTATACCCATAAGCCATTTTCCGTTGTATATAGCTCAAGCCATTGGTTTCCCCCGGATGCTTTTCCCGATTGACCCAATAAACGTTCAAGGGATCATGTGTATCCAGCTTACCATCCCTCAGATTCACATCGTAACAAACCAAGTTCTTATTCACGCTTCGTGCTATATGAAAAAGCCTCCCGACCGTTGGATAAGTACCTTCCTCCGGGTCCGCCGCAAACGAGGCGACGAAAGGGAAAAGCATAATAACGATACTAAGCAGCCATCTCTTTCTCATTGCTCAATCATTCTTTTATTATACAATCATATTTAAGATCATTACCCCGATCAATCCTACGACCGACACGATCGTCTCCATGATAGACCATGAGCAGATCGTATCCTTTATGCTTAGGTTAAAATATTCCTTGAACATCCAGAAGCCGGAATCGTTGACATGCGAGAACATCAAGCTACCCGCTCCTAAAGATAAAACCATCAAGTTCGGGTTCGCACCCGTTTGCGTAACTAAAGGCATCACCACGCCCGCCGCCGTCAACGCCGCCACCGTAGCCGATCCCACGCACAAACGGATCACGGCAGAGATCAACCAACCCAAGATCAACGGATGAACGGGCAATTGCTCCAGACTTGTCGCCAGCTCATTGCTTACCCCGCTATCCTCCATGATCTGCTTGAAGATACCGGAACCCGCGATGATCAAAAGGATCATAGAGATATCTTTCACGGCCTCCCCATAGACTGCCATAACCGACTTGATACCACGTCCCTGCCGGATGCCCAGCGTATATGTAGCGAACAACAAGGCGATCAGCATTACAATGGAAGGAGCACCAATAAAAGAGACTATCCCGCTCGCCATCTCGCCCATATCCTTAAAGCAATAAGGAATAACCGTCACGATAATCAGTAAAAAGACAGGCAACGTAGCGCTGATAAAACTATTCGCCTTGCCCGGCATGCTATATCTCCCGCTATCCTCTTTCTGCTCGAACAACGTGACCGGACCGGATTTTATATGTTTCAACCGACTGCCGAACACCGGCCCGGCGATAATGATAGCCGGAATCGCCAAACATAAACCGTAGATCAGCGTAAGGCCGATATTCGCGTTGAACTGCACCACCAAGGCTACCGGAGACGGATGCGGGGGCAGGAATCCATGCGTCACGGACAACGCCGCCAACATCGGCAACCCGATATAGACCGCCGGAAGCTTGTATTTATACACGATCGAGAAGATCAATGGCACCAACAACACAAATCCGATCCCATAAAATAACGGAATACCCACGACAAAACCTGTCACCATCAGCCCCCATTGTATATGCTTAGTACCAAAAAGCGACACCATCACGGAAGCGATCTTCTGTGCCGCTCCGCTCTCGGCCACCAACTTGCCTAGCATAGCGCCTAATACGATAATCAACGTCAACCCACCCAAGATACTCCCGATACCGTTATTCACCGAGTCCGGCAGCTTCTCCAACGGAATGCCCAAAGCGATGCCCGCCAAGATAGAGGAGATCAGAAACGCAATGAAAGCATCCACCTTAAAGTAGGATATCAAGACAATCAATAAGGCCAAACAAAGTACGACAATGATAAATGACATGTTTTTTCGCTGTATTAGTTTATAATCCGTAAACGGGATACAAAGAAAACATTTATTTCCGAACTACCCCTTTTTACGATAACTAATTACCGCTAACAGATTAAAAAAAACAGCAAATAGACAGACAATCACGAAATGTCCCCGTAAATCGGCAAAGCCGCTCCCCTTTAAATAGACCATACGCATCACCTCCACGAAATAACGCACCGGGTTCGCCAGCGTGATCTTCTGCGCCCATTCCGGCATACTGCTGATCGGCGTGAACAATCCGCTTAGCAAGGCGAAAATGATCAAGAAGAAAAACGCCGTAAGCATCGCTTGTTGCTGTGTGGACGAGAAGGAGGAGATCGCCAAGCCAAATCCCGTAAAAGCGATCAAATATACGGCGGCAAACAAATAGATCACCCCGAAACTCCCCTCCGGCACCAAGCCGTAGATCAGCCAAGCGATGAGGATCGCCACCGTCAGCAGGACAAAGCCTATCACCCAGAAAGGGATCAGCTTCGACAGCAGGAACAGGGACTTGGGTACGGGCGAGACGTTTATCTGCTCGATCGTCCCTTTCTCCTTCTCGCTCACGATATTCAAGGCGGAGATCGATCCCCCGATAATCGTCAACAAGAATACCATGATGCCGGGAACCATATAGATCTTGTAGCTCAAGTGGGGATTGAACAGGTTAATCGAAGCCACTCCCCTGCCCGATCCCATAGAGGCGAAACCTTTCTCCCTATTGAAATCCTGTATAATCGAGGAGAGGTAGGAGCTACCCAAGCCGCCCTTGGTTCCGTTCACGGCGTTAGCGGCGATCATCACGTCCGCCCTGCCCTCCTTCCCCAAGTCCCGCTCGAAATCAGAGGGGATTTCCAGAATGATATCGGACCCATTGCTCTCCACCGAGGTCAGCGCCTCGTCGTAACGATCCGACCGGTCTGTCAGGCGGAAATATCCGGAGGATAGTACCTTATCTACCAATTGCATGGAGGTGACGGAATGATCGTTGTCCACGATGCTAAGGTTAATATTTCGCATCTCGAAATTAGCGGCGAAAGGCAAGATGATCAACTGCATGATCGGGATGATGAAGATAATCTTCGGCATGAACCGGTCCCGACGGATCTGCTTGAACTCTTTCTCTAACAAATATCGTAACATAGCTTATAATCGTATTTTAAAACGTTTCACACTCAAGAATACCAGCACGACCGCCATGAACGACAGTATCCCGATCTCCTTCAAGATCGACACGGCGGGAAGCCCCTTGATCATCACGTCCTTCACGGCGATGATATACCATTTGGCCGGAACGATATGGGAGAACCATTGCAGGATATCCGGCATATTCTCTATCGGGAACATCATGCCGCTCAACAACATGATCGGAAGCATCAAGGCGATACCGCTGATCAACATAGCCGCCTGCTGGGTATCGGCTACCGTGGAGATCAGCAGGCCCAGACAGAGGGATACGATCGCATACAGGATGGACACGGAAACCAGCAACAGCAGGCTGCCTTTTATCGGAACGTCCAGCAGGAAATAGGATAGCAGCAAGATCGTAGCGATATTCACCATACTCAGCAATAGGTATGGAATCGCCTTGGCCAGAATGATGTAGATGGGTTTCAACGGGGAGACCAGCAGGACTTCCATCGTTCCCATCTCCTTCTCTTTCACGATGCCGATCGAGGTCATCATGGCACATATAAGGATCAAGATCAAACCCATCACGCCGGGCACGAAGTTGTAGGCGCCTTTCATTTGAGGGTTGTAGAGCAAAGAGGTAACCGGGGTCATGGCTTTACCCTCAACCGCCGACTCTCCTTTCAACTGCTCCGCAATGATCGCCGAGCAATAGGCGATTAGCTGCGTGGCCTCGTTCGGATCGGTAGCGTCCGCCAAGACTTGTACTTGGGCATCGGCCGTGGAAGCGTATTGAGGGGGAAAGACAACTATGACGTGTACCTTTCCTTGCCGAAACAAGGCCCCGGCGTCCTCATAGTTATCGACGGTCGTATACAGCTCGAAGTACTCGCTGGCATTCAAGCGGTCTGCCATCTTCAGTGTCAGCTCATCCCGGCTTTGGTCGAAAATAGCGATCGGCACACGCTTGATCTCGGTCGTGATGGCATATCCGAACAAGATGATCAGGATGACGGGCATGAGCAAGAGGATCATTGTCGTGCGTGCGTCCCTGAAAATGTGATAGAACTCCTTTCTAACAAAGGATATGAATTGTTTCATCGTTTATTCTCCTCTCGTTGCTTTTCGAGCCAAGGCGTGAAAGACTTGGTTCATATTCGTTGTCTTAAAATCCCGCTTCAAGGCGGAGGGACTGTCTAACGCTTCGATCTTTCCGTCTACCATGATGGAGACACGGTTACAATACTCCGCCTCATCCATATAATGGGTGGTGACGAAGATCGTAATCCCCCGGGCGGCGGCCTCATAGATCAACTCCCAGAACTGGCGGCGGGTGACGGGATCGACGCCTCCGGTAGGCTCATCCAAGAAAACGATCTTGGGCTCATGGATGATCGCCACGGAGAAGGATAGCTTCTGTTTCCAGCCCAAGGGCAGGGAATCGACCAAGGTGTTCCGCTCCTTTTCCAGCCCGAGGATATCCAGCAACTCATCCGTTTTCTGGGACAGCTGCCGTTTAGACAAGCCGTAGATACCGCCGAAGAGACGGATATTCTCCCATACCTTTAGATCGCCGTATAGGGAGAATTTCTGGCTCATGTATCCGATATTCCGTTTGATGGACTCGCTCTCCCGGTAGACATCGAAACCGGCTACCCGGGCCTCGCCGGATGTCGGGACCGACAAGCCGCAGAGCATACGCATGGCGGTGGTCTTCCCTGCCCCGTTTGCCCCGAGGAAGCCGAATATCTCGCCCGGCTCCACCTCGAAACTGATATGATCGACGGCGGTGAAGGTGCCGAAACGTTTGGTCAGTTGTTTTACTTCTATCGCTTTCATTTTTTATCCTTATTTCATAATTACAATGCCGCATTTCCCCAAGATTCGACCTCGCGCCCAATGCGAGGCCCCGCATTTCCCCGAGATTCGACCTCGCGCCCGACGCGAGCCCCGCATTTTCCCGAGATTCGACCTCGCGCCCGACGCGAGCCCTCGCATTTTTCCGCAATTCGACCTCGCGCCTGACGCGAGCCCCGTATTTTTCCAAGATTCGACTTCGCACCCGACGCGAGGTCGAATCTTGGGGAAATGCGACACATCCCCTCTCTTACAAGGCCATGAAACAATCCTCAACGCTTGGCTCAAGGCGTTCGATGCTTACGTCCGCGTAACCTTTGCCTTTCAGATATTCCTGTAATCGCCTCATGACATCCTCCCCATCCCTCCTCAACGTAAGATGATGAGCATCTCCAAAAGCGAAACACGAGTTTGTATCCGGGAACTCCCGCAAGTCTCCCAACAACTTATACATCGACGCACATCGCACCGCGTATAGCCGCCTATCGAATGAGGTACGGATACCTACCGGCGTATCGATAGACAGGCATTCCCCGGAACGCACCAAAGCGATACGGTCGCAACGGGAGGCCTCATCCATATAAGGCGTAGAGACAAGTATCGTAATGCCTTGCCGTTTCAGACGATCCAGCATATCCCAGAACTCAGAGCGGGAGACAGGATCGACCCCCGTCGTAGGCTCATCCAAGAACAAGACATCCGGACGATGGATCAAGGCGCAACTCAAAGCCAGCTTCTGCTTCATACCACCGGACAGCTTCCCCGCCCGCCGATGCTTGAACGGCTCTATCTGACTATAGATATCCCGTACCAGATCGTAGTTCTCCTCGATCGTCGTATTGAAGACCGTAGCGAAGAAGTTCAAGTTCTCCTCTACTGTCAGGTCTTGGTAGAGCGAGAAGCGGCCGGGCATATATCCTACCCGCCGACGGATCTCCTTCAAGTCTTTCACCACGTCCAAGCCGCAGACAGAGGCGGTACCGCTATCGGCCAGCAACAACGTGGTCAGGATACGGAACAGGGTGGTCTTTCCCGCCCCATCCGGACCGATTAACCCGAACAACTCACCCGAGCCGATCTCCAGCGACAGATCCCGCAAGGCCTCGACATCGCCATAACGCTTGGTGATATGATTTATATGAATCTCGTTATTCATATTTAATCTCCCCATATTGTCCGATCTTCAGATAACCATCGTTGCGGACGGCGATCTTGATGGCATATACCAAATTAGCCCGTTCGTCCTTCGTCTGGATACCTTTCGGGGTAAACTCGGATTTATCGGAGATCCACGTGATCGTACCGGGGTATTCCCGGCGATCATTCCCATAGTCGGCGAAGACCTTGAGAGATTGCCCTAGTTTCAGGTGGGATAACTGATCCGCCGTCACATAGGCACGGAGATAAAGCAAGTCCGTATCGGCGATCTTGTAAAGCGGTTTGCCTGCCGCCGTCACCTCTCCCGGCTCGGCGTATTTCACCAATACCGTACCGGTCTGGGGATTGAGGATACGGCTTTTCATCAGTTGATCATCCAATTGCATGATCTGGTATTGCAGGCCCTCCGCCTCGGCGTCGGCACCTCCCGTCGTCTTGCTTAAGGAGGAGTATTGGGCATCCAGTTGTTTCTGGAGATATTTGATGTTATTCACGATATCGTCTAGTTGCTTTTGGTTACCCGCTTTCGCACGCACCAAGTTTTCCTGTCGCTGTTGCTCGGTCTTAGCCGTGGCGATTTGTTGTTCCAAGACAGCGATCTGCTTACGGATATCCGGCTTGCGAATATCTACCGAGCGAAGGCTGGCAGAGAGTTGCATCTTCCGCAGAAAAAGCTGGGTGCTATCCACGTAACCCACGATGGCGCCGGCATCCAAGCGATCGCCCTCCTCGATATTCAGTTCCATGATCTTTCCGTTGGCTTCCGAAGATACCAAGATCTCGGTTGCCTCAAAGGTACCGGAAGCGTCAAAATCATTGTCTGTATTACCGCAAGCCGTCCATAGAAGGCTGCATAAGCTGATAAAAATCAAATGTCTCATAAATCAATTGTATTTGTCATACTCTATTTAATTCGTTGTATACATATAATTATAAATGGTCATCAAGCGCTGTACACGGTGCGCCGCGGCGGTTTGCCGGGCCATGTCCTCGGCGTTGATCTCCCGGATTAGGTCCGTGACAGAAATCACGCCATTCTCCAGCTTCACCTCCGCCGCCTGCTTGATGCTTGTTCTCAGACGGATGATATCGTCATCGGCACGCATCAGGTCCGTCATTTTCTTTATCTCCGTGTTTTGCTGCAAAAGTTGCAGGCGGGTATTGAATAAGAAGGTCTCCCGTTGCACATCAATCTGGCGACGGCTTACCTCGATCTTCCTCCGGTCGTTCTTCAGCGTGTACAACTTCCCCAGATTCCAAGAAAGACGGACACCGGCCACATAATAAGGCTCGAAACTATCCTCCAGCATGTTCAAGCCCGGCCGTCCGTAACCACCTTGTACGAAAGCTCCGATACGAGGCATCAAGCCCGCCGTTACCTGCTTGTTTTGCGTCTCAATCCATTCGCTCTTAGCATCCAAGGCCCGTAATTCCGGACGGTTGATTTGCGTGGACAATGAACGCTCGGGTGACTCCGGAGTCTTCAAGACGACTTGATCCGTCAACGGTTTATTGATAAAGGTCGCCAACATCTGCCGATATACCGTGCGAGACGCTCTTAGCTCAATCTCATTTTGGCGGGCATTCAGCAGTTCCACTTCCATACTTTCCAGATCCGATTGATTCGCCACGCCATTGTCCATCATCGCCTTGATACGCTCGATATTGACCTGCAACTCCTTTTGAAGCAAAGCGTTCTGACGTATCAACTCGTCTTGCAGCAGGCAACCGAAGTAGATTTGATTCACCCGGTCGTTCAGCGCATACAACTCACTTTCCAACTGCTCCCGGTTGGCGATCGCCTCGGCACGAGTCAAGGCACGGGCCGAACGGGTGCTACCGCCGTCCCAAATCGTCTGGTCCACCTGCGCCACGACTTGATACTGATCCTTGCTCAAGCTAGGGATCTCAAAGCCGGGAAGAAGCGAGGAGATCTTATCGCCATCCAAAGGCAACTTCGTCACGTCGCTCTGATAGCTTGCCTTACCGCTTACCGAAAGCTGGGGAAGCCAAGCCTTGCCCACATTACTCAAGCTATAACGCTCCGTCTGATCGATCAAACCCATTTGATGAATCTGCGGATAATTCGCCCTCGCCCACTCGTAACATTGGGTGATCGTGACCGATTCCTGTCCGCTAACCCTTCCGGCATAACCCAACAGGCTAATTAACAATAATACATATACACCTCTCATATACTCTATGATATGTTTATTAAATTGAACAAATCCATCATCTGGCATCCGGGACCATCAGCTGGGTTATTACCTCGACGATCAAATCCCTGCGCCTATCCATATATTCCTCAAACCGCCCCATATCGTTATCCAAAAAAGCCGCCGCTAGTGGCTTGCGGATCAACAACGGGAAGACCACTAGGCTCACCAAGGTCGAAACCAAATCTATGACCGGCATCTTCCGTAGAAGCCCCTTGTCCATCTCCTCCTCTATCTGACGACGAAGACGCAAGATGGGCTGTATTTTTTTCGGATCTTTCAGCACGGTCTGGAATAAACGTTCCGGATCTCTGTTTAACTCGCCCACCACAAAATTCGGGAACATCGGGTTCGCACGAACAATTCCCATATACAGATCAACGATCACCGGCATTTTCTCCAGCATCGTACTCTTCTCATCCAAAACCCGATCGATGTTCGGCAACAATGAAGAAAGCAATTGTCCGAAAATAGCGTCGAACAGAATCTCTTTCGTCCTATAATAATAATGTAAGGCCGTCCTGCCAATACCCACTTCTGCCGCCACGTCACTCATGGTAGCCGCCTCGTACCCCTTTCGGACAAACACTCGCTTCGCCGCTTCTATGATGCGAGGCTCCATCTCATTCATGTCTTTCGCTTCCATAATTAAATGTTATTTTTTGTTTTGTCACTATCGTTTGTCATTATAGTTTGACACATGCGTCAAAAGTAGTATAAAAAAATTACATAGCAAATAAAACCTAAGTTTTCTTGCTATGTAATCCTTCTTAAATAATTATTGGATCGTGCGAGCCTCAACTCCTTCGGTCGTAATCTCCACAGGATTGATCAATCCCTCCTCGTTAAACGTCATCTTCTCAATACAAGTCTCCCGGTGGTCACGTGTCTTGACCCCGGCCGGCCGGCGATGGTACACGATGTAGTAATCTTCCGAATTCGGCACATGCATGATCGAGTGGTGACCCGCTCCGTTGGCGATATCGAAATTTTGCCGCAAGACCTCCCCGATACGATTGAACGGGCCAAAAGGAGAATCGGAGATGGCGTAAGCGACCTTGTAATCCGGTCCGGTCCAACCACCCTCACTCCACATGAAGTAATATTTACCATTCTTCTTAAACATAAACGGGCCTTCCACGTAATCCTTGGGAGTTACCTCTTTATAAATCGTTCCGTCCTCGAACGGTATAAGTCCGGTAAAGTCTTTATTCAAGCGTACCATGTTGCAGTGTTTCCAACCACCGTAATACATATAATACTCATCATTGTCAGCGTCGTGGAAAACAAACTGATCGATCGGCTGCGCCCCGTTCACGATCTCGTTGATCAGCGGCTTACCCAGCAAATCCTTATAAGGCCCTTCCGGACGATCGCTCACGGCAACACCGATGCCTCCGATCTCTCCCTCGTGCACGTCATTCGCCCCAAAGAAAAGATAATACTTACCGTCCTTGTTGATTACCGAAGGAGCCCACATAGCGATCTTCGCCCATTTCACCTCTGCCGTATCAAGAATGGCGGTATGCTTGGTCCAATTCACCAAATCCTTGGAAGAGAAGCAATCGAAGAAGGTTTGCTTCTCATATAAATCACTCGTAGTCGGGTAAATCCAATAGGTATCCCCGTAAATAATTCCCTCCGGATCGGCGTACCAACCCTCGAATACAGGATTACCACTCTTCGCTACCTCTTCGCTTGGAGCCTGTTTAGGACCGCCGCAGGACATCAAGGCACCGGCCATCAATACTGTGTAAAACAGGCTTTTCTTTCCGTTTATCATCAATAGTAGATTATTTATTAGTAAATCAAATAGTATCTTTTAATTATTCGAGTTCTCCATGTTCTTCGCCAAACCACCTTCCGAGGTCTCCTTATAAAGACTGGGCAAATCATTACCTGTCTGGCGCATCACCTCAACCACCTGATCAAAACTTACCCGGTGTTTTCCGTCGGAGAAGTTCGAGAACGTATTCGCGTCAAGCGCACGGGCAGCAGCAAAAGCGTTTCGCTCGATACAAGGGATTTGTACCAAGCCACAAACAGGATCGCAAGTCAATCCCAAGTGATGCTCCAATCCCATCTCGGCGGCATACTCGATCTGCGCGGGCGTACCACCAAACAACTGACTGGCGGCAGCGGCAGCCATAGCGCAAGCCACGCCAACCTCACCTTGGCAACCTACCTCTGCCCCCGATACGGAGGCATTCGTACGCACCACATTTCCAAACAAGCCTGCCGTAGCCAACGCACGCAATATACGGGAATCACGGAACTCACGCGTCTCCTTCAAGTGATAAAGGACCGCAGGCATTACACCGCAAGAACCACAAGTCGGAGCGGTCACGATCTTCCCACCGCACGCATTCTCCTCAGACACCGCCAAGGCATAGGCATACACCATTCCCCGGCTCTTGATACTGCTGCCATAACCTTTCGCACGGATCATATAATCGGAAGCCTTACGACGAATGCCCAAACCTCCCGGCAAGATGCCTTCCGCTTCCAGGCCACGACGAACCGCATCCTGCATCACTTCCCATACCTCAGCCAGATAATCCCAGATAGAAGGGCCTTCGTGCTGCTCGACATATTCCCAATAGGAATGGCCAGTCTTCTCACACCAAGCCTGTATCTCCTTGATCGTATGCATATCGTATACTTGCTCCGTCCTCAACTCATTGAAAGACTCGTTCGCCAAGGTTCCCCCGCCGATACTATATACGGTCCACGTATCCAGCTCCTCGCCACTCTCATTATACGACTCGAACAACATCCCGTTCGGGTGGAACGGCAAGAAAGTCTTGGGTTCCCAAGTAATATTTGTCTTTGCGACCGGCTGTAATACCTCAAGAATAGCGGCATCCGTCATATGGCCTTTTCCCGTAGCCGCCAGGCTACCATATAAGGTTACGTTAAAACGAACAGCGCCCCGGTTACGTTCCAAGAACATTTGTGCCGCACGCATCGGCCCCATAGTATGACTACTTGAAGGGCCATGACCCATCCGGTATATTTGTTTGATTGATTCCATCTTTCTTCGATCTAAGTTTTCTTGTTTCTATACTTTAAGGAAAATATTATGTTTATAAAACGCATACAAAAGTACATAAATTACCGATACATTGCACATGGCAATGAGCACCGGATAATAATTTCCTAAATATTGCTGGGTTCCGAAAAACAAGGATTCGCCGATACACCTAAAACTTACCACGTTAGTAAGCATATAAGCCAATATTGAATTCATGCCGTACACTTTCAGCCAAGTCGTATACTTTCGATGCCCTTTATAGTCGATCCAATAATAGAACAACCCCATAAGCAAGAAACAGTACCCACTGCTCACCAATACCATCGAACTGGTCCACAGTTTCTTAATAACAGGAAGCTCGATCCCCCAAAGCCATCCGGCGATAACCATACCCAGACCTATTCCGAATAACATCCGTAATTTGAGCCGCTCAGAATATAATTTGTTCTTTAGGATATATCCGGCGAACAACCCGGTCAACACGGTTACCCCGAAATTCAAGCTGCTCAGTATCCATGTATAACGATACCAAGTAGCGAAGATCACCTCCCCGTTCTCCACCGTCGCCCCATCCCGGAAACGTCCCAGTACAGTGCGGTCGATCCATTCGGCCAAATTACTATCCGGTGTGTACGAACCTCCCCCATAGTTACCGACCGTAATAAACTCCATCGTTCCCCAAAAGATTAATAAAAGAGCTGCCGCAATACCAATCTGTACCCGTATCCTTACATGCAAGAATAACAAAGAAGCAATCAAATACCCCATAGCGATCGACTGCAAAGTATTTGAATACAGATAAACCCGATCCGGGTCCAAAGCCAATAAATTACCTTGGCACATCATACCGAAGACCCAAAGCAGTACCACCCGTTTCCCGATCCGCCGATATACCGCCATCTTATCGGGCATATCCTTATAACGAGACAGAGAGAAAGGCATGGAAACTCCCGCCATGAATAAGAATAAGGGCATCACGAGATCCCACGTAGAGAATCCCTCCCATTCCACATGCGAGAATCCCCACATAAAAGAATTAAACCAAGGCATATCGATCGCATGGGCCAGCGGATGCAACACCATCTCCAACACCACTAAGCAAAAAAGGTCGAAGCCACGGAGTACGTCCAATGACTCCAACCGATTTAATTTCTTCTTCTCCATCCGTCTATTATACTTTCAAGAAAATACGTTGGCGATATAAGAAATACAAGAATCCCCAACAAACAGCGATATATGCGATAGCGCTAACCAAAGGCTGGGCGGTCTCGGGCATCAATTTCGCCAACCCTCCGAATATAGCCTCGGAAGTATAGGAGAAACGGATGAAACGCTGCGCCAAATAGATCGTAATAGAGTTCATGCCGATCACGGTAAAAAACAAAGTCCATTTACGCCACCCCAATACATCTATGATATAGAAGAACAAAGCAAACATCCAAACGGAATAAGCACCTACTACACAGACAAAAGAGCTTGTCCATAGCTTCTTATTGACCGGAAAGACCAAGCTCCATAACAAGCCGACGATCAACAATACAGCTCCCGCTCCTACTAAACAAAGCACTTTCTTTCTGTCGGTCAGCCCCTCTTTCCCTAACTTAATCCATTCACCAGTGAACATACCCAACATTGCCGTAGCAATTGCGGGGACGGTGGAGAATAAACCCTCCGGATCAAAAACAGTCTCGTGCAAACGTCCGGGAAGAAACAGGCGGTCAATATACCCCACCAAATTTCCCTCGAGCGTGAACGGCCCCGCTCCACCGGCGTCCGGCACAGGCACAAAAGCCATCACCAGCCAATAGCCAACCAAGATAAGAGCCGTTATCCCCGCACGCGCTTTCCAACCGAAACGGACAAACAACAAGGCTGCGAACATCCATCCCAACCCGATACGCGCCAGCACACTCGCACAACGCAGGTGGTCAAATTCAAACGACAATAGCCCGTTATATACCAATCCCAAGAAAACTAAGGTAATCCCCCGACGGACGATCTTCTTGTAAATCGCCCCTTCCGTCATACCTTTTCCTCGTTGCTTCTCTAGTGAGAACGGAAACGAGATACCCGCAATAAAGAGGAACAATGGGAAGATCGTGTCGTGATGCGCCAATCCGTTCCATTCCACATGTTCCATCTGCCCGGCTATCGCCTGAAAAAAAGGATTCGGAAACAATGTCGCCAAAGCGACAAATAAAGAAGCACCGCCCATAATAAAGAGCATGTCAAAACCCCTAAGGGCATCCAATGATTGCAACCGCTGGGGTTGTTGTTTTTGTTTTTCCATATAATCTATTTACATTTAAAGTCAACACAAATATACTCAAACTCACTTACATACGAATGGGGTTTGACATAAAAGACGCTCCTAATCTTTCCCCTCGCATTTAGCCTCCAGTTTTTCAGCGTACGCCTCTTTCCTCATCAGATATAGATGAATAAAAAGGAGTTATAAAGTTCAGAAAACCATAGCGCTTCTAACGTAGATATCAATAAACTTTTCCCAAAACGGCGAGGACGACTCAGAAAGTAAGGCTTACCTTTCGTCACCAATTGGTAAATCAAGGCAGTCTTATCCACATATAAATAGTTCTCATTCCGAATATTTTCGAAACTCTGTATTCCTATCGGTAATTTACGCATAGTCGTCATAACCTTTTTTCTTACTACACCTGTTGTTGAACAAAGATAGAACTTTTTTCCGGAACAAGCCTCCGATTATAGCTTTCATTCTATGAAATACTCAATTTTTTCTACACTAATAGAGGGCAATATTTTACTTTCCATAAGCTGGAAGTAGAATATCGCCCTCTATTTTACAAGACAGTTTGTCTATGAGTAAGCACTAGATCTAAGGCATACAAATATTTCACTGAGTAAGATCACCTCATAGCCTTAGCAAAAGCTCTAATCGCATAATGAATAAAATAATAAACAGCCTTATACACCGGCAAATCCATCTCATTTCTCAAAATGTTCCACTGCCAACGCATGGCTTTTAATTTATTCGAAGAGACCGAATGGTCACTAACTCGGTAAAGAGCCGTCACCGTATTTGTGTTCTGCGCTTTATACCCTTGCTTTAAGATAGAAAGCCAACATACATAGTCCTCATGGCCAATTTCCTTGAAAAACATCTTTCCCGTCAAGGCTGAATCATACATGGCTGTCAAGCATCCTATGCAATTCCCTTTCAATAACAAATGATAATCAACCTCACAAGGAGCTATTATCTCACGTCCGCTTCGCTCACCATCTAAGTTTACTTTCTCATAATTAGAGAAAACAATAGCGACCTCAGACTTTTCAAAAACTTTTAACTGATCGCTTAGCTTATTCGGTAACCACATATCATCACTATCTAAGAAGGCGATATACCGTCCTTTTGCCTCTTTTATCCCCTTATTTCGAGGCAAGGTAGGAGACCCAGAAGGCTCATCCGTCTTGAGATACCGGATACGAGAGTCTTGTTCAGCATACTTTTGAATGATTACAAGCGAATCATCACTAGAGCAATCATCTACGATAAGCATCTCCCAATTCCCAAACAATTGTGCCAATACAGACTCAATCGCTTGGGATATAAAAGAGGCGGCATTATAACACGGGGCTATAATGGAGACAAGGGGTAACATCAAAAATCAATATAAAAAACTACAATCTTATTCTAATTTATCACCCAATAAAGCATCAATTAACGTATTTGCAGATTTCTCCCAATTTGAGAACTTTTCAATTTGATGTAAACGCTTATTCTTATCAATTTCAAAATCATCTATTTTATTCATTGCCTCGGAAAAAGTATTAACATCATATGGATCAATATATAATCCATTATCACCACAAACCTCAGGTATAGATGCCACATTAGAAACTATCAATCTACAATTACAGGCCATTGCCTCTAAGATAGGTATTCCAAATCCCTCATATTTTGAAACAAATAAAAATGCCCTACATCTACAATAATATTCTATTATTTTTTCTAAAGGGATATTATATGGTAGAATTTGAATATTTTCAGGGCAATTATTATAAAATAATGAATTAGGTTTCAATCCAGCAACCTTAAGGGTAAATTTTCTATTACTTCTAAACCAATCAAAAAGAAAGTCCAAATTTTTATACCAGAACTCTCCCGAAACAGTAAAGAAAAAATCCTCCCTACAATAATTCTTATTTTTTAGTTCTATATCAATGCTTTTGATGAAATCATCTATACAATTAGGAGTAATAAGTATGTTTTTAAAATGAAATTTATTTAATATCTCCTTCTTAGAAAATTCAGAAACAGTACATACCATATCTAAATTTTTCCAACCATATCTCATTATTAGATTATAATAAGAACGTTTTAAAAAAGACAATAAAGTATTACACTTCATTCGTTTATCCATAACAACCAAATCATGCCAAGTTGCATACATTTTTACTGAAGGAATCTTTATGAGAGGGAATGTATTATGAGGAGACCACAAAATATCAATTTTATCCCTATAAAGAAAATAAGGTAACAAAATTTGTTCTCCAAACACAAAATTCCGTGTTGGCAAGACTCTATACTCTACACTATTAGGCAGCAGTTCCTTCTTGCACTTCTTATCTACATACAATATTATATCAAAAGCCGACATACGTGGAGACTTCAATAACTCATTTGTCATACTAATACAATATTTAGCCATCCCACGCATCGAATATCCTGCCAATCTATAATCTATAACCAATCTCATATCTTCAAAACAAAATCAGAAAAATCTTATCTATTCTCTTTTATATTCTCAAACAAAGTCAACCATTTTATATATACTTTATCGGGCGTATATGCTTGTATAACATTCAAACCTTTCGCTGTACAATTCGCACGAAGTTTTTCATCTCTAATCATCCGAATAATAGCTTCAGACAGCATCGTAACATCTTCAGGCGGAACTAAAAGCCCCACATTATCCTTCAATAGTTCAGCAGGTCCCTCCGGACATTGAAACGAGACAACAGGAAGCCCACAGGCCATAGCCTCTAATAATGTCATTGGAAAACCTTCATACCGAGAAGACATAACATAAAAAGATGAATTCAGATATTCTTTTTGAATATCTGTGCAAAATTCTTTAAAGAATACGTTTGACTGCAAATTTAGATCAGAAACTTGTTTCTTTAGTAATAAACCATATGCCTCATCTCCATCAGCATAAATATCAATATACCAATCAGGATATCTCTCAAAAACAGAGACCAATGCAGACAATAACAAATCATACCCTTTTTGAGGATGTAACCGACCAACGGTAATCATTCGTCTAGCATTTGCGACTCGATTAGGCTTTATACCAAATGAAGTCATATTGGGGATTACATAGGCATTTACTTTATGTAGCTTAAATCTTTTTGCATCATTGTCGGTTAATACAACCACAGTCATAAAACTCTTATAAATAAAATTACGAAAAGCCCTAAGCGCACTATTATACACCTCATACTTATAATGTTCACAAGCTATAGATCTATTTGCATTGAGCGAAAACCAGACAAAAACACTTGATAAAAAACCTTGACATATTATAATAGAATCATTATCTTTAAAAGAATAATTAAGAAGAATCTTAATAAAAGCCCTCAACAACAAAAACAAACGATTGATACGTGTTTTTAGATAATTAGGACTTGGAGTTGCTAAATAAACAAGATCTATTTTACTATCAAGTTCATATACACAATCCTTATTCTCATCAATAAGAGATACGATTGAAACATCATGTCCTTTTCTAACAAAAGTATTTGCCAATAATGCCGTCGTACGTTCAGTTCCCCCTCGTCCTGACATATCAGAAACAAAAAAATAGATTTTCATAAGTAAAATATGATAAATTCAATTAATGATCCATTGTAGAATTAACAAATATTCCATCCAAATGCAATTTTTCACGCACCCAAGTATCTGGATACTGATCCGTAAAAAAAGTACTTATGGGACAGAGTATTGCCTTATATTGTTTTCCATTAATCAAATCATCCCTCATGGCATAAGAATAAAGGATAAAAACAAATACAAAAGAAAAAGAAAGTATTTTCATCTTCATCAACTGCATGCTTATATTCTTTATATTGCAGAGGATTAAAATAAATCCAAGCATAATCGAAATATTAGAAAATCTCAATATCAAACTTAGCGAGGACAAACTAATTTCTAACAATAACAATGTAGACAAGAAAAAATTGGCCAAGAATGAATTACAGTTAAAACAACAGCAGAAGGCTATGATGAACAACAAAGGAAGAATTCGACCAAAAGTATAACACAGTCCATTAAAGCTTAGCCAGCTTAACATCTCATTTGTTCCCCAAGTTCCTTCTATATACGCATTTGCATAACCAGACATAAACTCGTTTCCCGTCATTACAGAAAACAACTCCACCGTATCAGTTAAAGCTGAAGAAATTATTGGAGTAAGCAACAATATATATAACACTTTCTTTTTAAAACTCACACGTAAACATTTCAACAAAAAAGTCACAGGAAATAATAATATCATTAATATAATAGAAAAATGCATACATAAAGCTAACAATAAAAAAGTAAAAGACTTAAATCTTTTTCGCACGAAAAAGAATAAAAAAAATGAATATATAAAAAATATACTTGCAACTGCAAAACGTATTCCATACGAAAGCGAATAAATACGAATACAAAAAAGCATGCAAACAACCAATAAAGCATAATTCTTTTTAGAAAAATAAAACCGATCTATAAAGAACAAAAATATTTGTATCCATAATACATAGCAAAACAACAGTAATACAAAACGAAAATTCTCAAACGAAAATCCCAAATAATTAAATAGACGCATCAACAAAGGCAAAAGAAAATCCTTTCCCTCCTCACTAAACAAGCGAATAGTTACGTCTGAAGTATCATAATACATTTCTCTATACCTATAGGCATCTTGAGAGGGAGGAAGAAACGATCCAAAAAGACAAAAAAATGCACCAATTATATAGATAGATCTGCGATTATAAGTCAGATTTTTAAAAGATACATAAAGAGATAGAACGGGGGAAATTAAAAAGAGTACAATATCCAAATAAAAATTTCTAAAATCCACTAAATGTAATGGAATCACTCTATTATTCATAAAACTGTCCTCCTATTTTAATTAGCAATAGAAATTATCAACTATTCAGTAAGGTCATCCAAGACTCTATAATTACAGATGGTTTAAAACGCTTACTACTATTAATCTCATTATAAGCTATTTTAGTGCGCAAATCCTCATCATCAAGAACTCTTCGAACACATCGATCCATTTCATCTAAGTCTTCATTTTTCACAATCACCCCATTATAATTATCTTGAACAATATCATGTAATGATTTATAAGTATCAATAGCAATTGGAACAACCCCCATTTGCTGTGATTCCAATAAAGTCATGCCAAATCCTTCAAATCGGGATGTCATTAAAAAGACTGACGCTTCTCTATAGAATGGTAATGGGTCTATTTTTCCAGTAAAAACTAGATTCTTCAATCCATACATCTTCGCAAACATCTTATATTTATCAAGATCTCGTCCATCTCCTATTATCACCATCTGCCAATCAGGATAATCTAAGTAAATGCGTCTCCACAAATCGATAGAGAAAAGAACTCTTTTATTATTTTCAACCATTCTGCATACAACCAATATAATCTTTCTTTTATCTTTCAAACAATTTGGATTATAAAACTCATCAAAAGAACAACTATTGGGAATAAAACAAAGCTTATGTTCATCAACAAATTTCATATCAAGTAGAGATATAAAATCTTTCTTAAAACGTTCTGAAAGCAAAACTATTTTATCAGAACAGTTGTAAGCGTAAGTCAATCTGTATCTGTCATATTGGAAAAGACACAACAAAATACGCTTCAAAATACTTCGTACTATAAGAGAAGGAAAACGATAATCTGTATAATGACTCCCATCCCTTGATGCTGTTGGACACAGATGTAGAAAAGAATATAGTTTAATATGGCATTGTAATTTCAACTTATACAATTTTTTTGTGATCCGAACATTTTCAGCCCGTTGATTAACAATGATTTCTATATCATGACTGAGAATAAAGTCTTTTAAACGTTTGATTGCCTGTTTATCTATTAAAGGTTGACATATTATTCCCTTATAAATTCCATCATAATTTTGCCCATCATCGGATTCTTTATTCCAATATGCTACATAAATATTTATATTTCTTCGGCAAAGCTCTCTTGATATATTAAACGTAACCCTTTCGACCCCACCTCCAACAGGAGAGAGTCCCATCTGATAAAATAGAATATTCATGATAACATATTTTGCAATTCGCAGATTGATTTCTGGCGTAAAATAGAAAGTCTCTCATGTACAATAGAATAATCTATAGGTGCTGAACCGAACAAGTTATTGGCATCATTCCACGAATAAACCTTTCGATGTAACATATTCAATTTTTTAAGTAAATCATCTATGCGAGAAGAACGTTTAGGATTCAACGGAAATATAACAAACTGCTTTTTAAACAAAATAGAAAAGACCATTCCATGAAAAGAGTCTGTTACAACATAACTAGCTGAGGCAATAGAATACAACCACTCTTCCACATCACAATAACCAACATTTAAATCCTTACAATTAGGTAGCGAGCTTACATATTTATATCTTAACCTATTCACTTTACAACCTAGCATCTTCCCTAACTTTCTAAGTTCCAAATCATAAAATCTATCATAACTCAATTTGTACGATACCAATATTTTTTTTGACTCTATGATTTTTCCAAAAAGAAAATCATTTCCATCTAACAAAAAGCAAGGATCTAATACACAATTCCCTTTCATATTAAACTCGTCCTTTAAAATATTTACCCCCATTTCTTCCCTAACTGTTATATACTTAAAAGCACTAAGAAAGCCTCTGATTTCATTTCTTTTAGAAGGAAAATCCCATTCATTATTTCCAAAACTTGCAGCATAAGAAACTTTTCGATTATGTAAGGCAAATGCAAGAAAGTACTTATCATAATCAGCCTGTGTTATCTCTATATTCCACACTTGATCACTCCCTACCATATAAATATCAACTTCTTCATTAAGATTAGAAGTTATAGCAGGATAATTCCTTTGTTGAAACTTATCTATAAAACCTAATTTAAACAAGCGTTTTAATTTATATATATAAGGGTGTCTCTTAGGTGAATCTACATTAAATAAAACGACCTCATGCCCCTCTCTTCGTAAATATTCAGCTAATGAATAAGCTTGCAAAATAGCTCCATAATTTGGAACATTATAAATTGTAACAATTCCTATCTTCATTATTTTCCACGAATTTTTTTTAGCTTTTGAACAACCATTACAGGTAACAAATCCAAAAGCAATCTGACAATATGCTTTTTACATGCTCCGATTTCCGCTTTCCATCCAAGAAGTCCATACTTCTTCAAGGCTCTCTCAAAGCCTAATCTTGCATAGTCCTCCTCAAAAGCGATTCGCTTTGGATGCAACACTGATGGATGGCGCAATTGGGGTTGCAAACAATCCTCTAACGGAACAGCCATACATTCCATGCTTTTCCTAGCTTGCTCAAACCATTCCTTACCTTTATCCGTATTGAGCAAAATCAGTGAACAGCCCTTGTTATCCGCACCAAGAGTAGCCGCAACCGTTTTCTCTATTCCCCAGAAATCCGCCACGGTTACATCCGATGGGCGGTTCGTGTTCGTATAAGGACACTCGCCGCATGAACGGCGGAGCATAATATGGGTATAAAATGTATAGGTGTATGTATAGGTGTATGTATTAGCGAATAAAAACGATTCTACGTGCGAACGCCAGCCAAATCTTTTCTTATCCCGAAAATTAACCGCCGTGATTCTCATGCCCTCTTTTGCCTCCAGATAATCGAGGTAATCCCGCCAAACAAATGGAGCGGGTACACCATGGCAAACTATATCCATCAAGAACAAACGATCTCTTAAACGTTTACCGATAAAAGAGGCAAGTCCCGCCGTCTGGCAAGGCGTACCGGAGAAAAGCACGAGCGATTCATCTCTAAGGTCTTCCCGCACTTGCCTAAAGATGGTATTCATATCACTCTGCACGTATTTACTCCCCCGGAACTCATCTCGTTCAGCCTTTGTCGCTGCTTTCTTATGAACTACCCGGAAATGCCCGGTATATCCAGCCCCATAGACTACCCCACCCTGCGACAAGATGATATCTGAAAGCGCAACAAACGCAGCCCCACTCTGCGAAGCTGTTATCTCCTCCGGATTCTTGTGTTTCGCAGCATAAGCCAACGGCTTTGCCAAATTCAAGCTTTTATCGTAATCCTCATGAAAAGCACAGATTTTCTCGCAAAGCCCACAATCCACACATAATGAATCATTCACTTCCGGGTAAAGAAATCCAAAAGTATCCGGAACCATATGGATAGCCTCGTGTGGACAGACACTTTCACAAGCCGTGCAACCACAACAGTCCGTCTTAACCTTATTTATTCTCATTTCAAAAACTTATTTTTCAACTGGGATATCCTTTGCCATACAAACAATCTTTCTTCTCGTGAACAACCGATAAACAATATGCTACATCCAGTAGCACAAGTACTTATCATTCCATTCAGCACAAGTCGGACAAGACCCTCCTCCATATGGCTAATAACACAAACCGGCACAACCAAAGCTAATAACATAACACGAAAAATATTCAGAAGCACCTTCGTGAAAAAAAGCCTAATAGGTAATCCGACCATACCTCGAAGCATATACAATCGTAAGAACAAGCAGCAGACAGCAATGATGATCGACAAAACAATTGTTGTTTCGGGCGCATACCCTAACTTCAACAAGATATACGCTACTGGAAAATTAAGCATCTGGCAACCTCCCACCAACAATTGATAATTGCGAATCCTGCCAGTCGCCAGCATAAGCGTTATCAATGTTTGCGAAACCGACTCACTCAACGCATATAACAATATTAAACGGACAAACGCCACGGTATGATCCGGAACAACTCCAAGCCACAGTTTCAACAACACAGGAGTTTCCAGCAAAATCGGTAAGGAGAGAAGCAACAACAAATAGAAAGAATATCGAGAGCCTTGAAAGACCAAATTCATCAGATAGACCCGATCACCAGAGGCATACGACTTGGTTATCTGTGGGTTTAATGCTATCATGAAATTATTGACAAAACTATTGACCGCCGCATTCACCTGCATCGCTATGCCACGAGCGGCATTCACGGCAGGACCACAAAAAATATTCAACAAGACATTCACTCCTTGATCTCTTAATACACCCGAAGAGGCACCTAAGAAATTCCATCCGGCAAAGCCAAAGACCTGCTTGATTAGCACCTTATCCCAAATCCATTGGAAACGACATTCCGAGAAATGTTTTTTACAATAATACGTATAAAGAAAACGTACGAAAAAAGCCAAGAGCGCCATTAAGAATGCATAGAATACCAATAGATCCCATGGAGAATAATCTAATAAAAATGCTATCACCAATGTGCCAAACGCTTGAAAAAAGCTTATATAAGCGAACGCCGACATCCGTTCATGAGCCACTATACTCGCATTATACGGAATGCTTATCAAATTGATAACAAACGTGAGTATTGAAAACTGATATACCCAGTTTGCCGCAAGTAGTCGATCCGTAGGTATATTCATCCGCATATTTAAGAACCATAGCCCTAAGGTTTCCGAAAACAAGACTATTATCCCTGAGATTAATAACTGTATAACTACCGAAACGGAAAATATCCGAGCGATCTTCTCCGTATTACCAACTCCCATCTCATACGTGATAAAACGACTGATCGCCGCAGTCAACGATCCTGAAATCACGGCGAACATGGAGACAAAGCCTCCAACCGCAGAGTAAATGCCGAAATCCTCTACCCCCAATACCCGCAGCACGACCCGGCTGGTGTACAACGTC
This sequence comes from Parabacteroides sp. Y3-G-102, assembly GCF_023656845.1. Lineage (NCBI taxonomy): Bacteria > Pseudomonadati > Bacteroidota > Bacteroidia > Bacteroidales > Tannerellaceae > Parabacteroides > Parabacteroides sp. Y3-G-102. Next base: position 83,480 of record NZ_JAMOKU010000011.1, read on the forward strand.
ACACCCATGATCAGGAGCATGCGCAGATAGAGGAACAGCGTGTTCTTGGCTATTCGCTTATTATTCTCTGATGTAACAGACATAAAAACAAGTACTAAAACTATCTTATTTTTTCAACTTGGCCTATTGCTCCTGCGAGATTACTCTTGGGAATCCATCATTCCTTTATAAGGGAACGTAGGCTTCCCTTATAAAGGAAGGCACTATTCCCCGATAAGGGAATAGAGACTTCCCAAATCTATCAAACCTCATCTGGACTCTCACTGTCGCCACCTCCATCGGCGGGTTTTCCACCGATCCAAATTTGCGTGCTCACGCTACGAGGAGTTTTCAGCATATGTCCCGAGTTGGCGAACTGTGTCATCACCGTCAGCGTATACTCACCCTCCGCCAAATCAGCCGGTAAGAGTAATGTAAGCGAAGAGGGGTTGTTGATGGTGATCAAGTCATCCGTCAGTTTTGTGACAGCCTTTGCCTCGTTAGTCAGCGTAACGCCTACCGACTCGTCATCGCCAACCACTTTCAGCATGGCACCGCGCACGAAGAAGTTGCGGCCCGCCGTGGCGCTGCCATCTTTCAAGCCGGTCTTCTTATCCTCGGTCTCAAGGATATACATGATATTCGACTTCTCACCTAGGATCTCCACCGCAGTCTGGGCGATCGCCTCGCGCAATGCCTTGTCCTGCGTAAAGGAGACGTAGATGGAATTCTTCTCCTTGTTCCATACGCCGCCCTCGATCACGCCAGTTAGTTGCGCAACGGCTCGGAAGAGACCCGTATTTACGCTGTAACCGTTCAAGATCAAGTCCGTCAATACCCGGTTGTAGAGTGTCACCGAGTGACGCATCGTCTCGGGACGCAGACCGGTGTCTTGCTTTTGCATCTCTTCAAGAACATCATCAAGATCCAAACTTCCCGTTGAATGTAACAGCAGGATCTTGTCCGTCTTGTTGTCGGTGGTCACCGAATTGTCGATGAGCCAGCCTTTCAATACTTTCTTCATGGTATTCTTGATTTAAAGGAGGAGTGGAATTGCTCCCCCGGATTATTACTTATACCTTAGAATTTCTTCCCAAACGCTATGTTCAAGAATGTCTTCACCAATATCTTGAAATCGAACCACCACGAGCGGTGCTCCAGATAGAACAAGTCATAGCGTAATCGGCGGAGCATCTTCTCCAACGTGTCCGTATAGCCGTTATAGAGCGTGGCGTAAGAGGTCACACCCGGACGGATCTGGTACAGGTAACGATAGCGGGGATCACGTTCCATGATCTGGTCGATGTAGAACTTTCGTTCCGGACGGGGGCCGATAAAAGACATATCACCGATGAAAACATTCCACAATTGGGGCAACTCATCCAAATGATGCTCACGCAGGAACCTGCCAACATGGGTCATGCGGGGGTCAGCACCTCCCTTGTAAAGAGCCGGACCGAATTTTTCAGCGTCCAAACGCATGCTACGGAACTTATAGATGTTGAACGGACGACCGAAACGACCGATACGCTCCTGCTTGAAAATGGCAGGACCGCCATCCTCGCGCCTTACGGCGATGTAACAGATCAAGAACAAAGGGGAGAATACGACCAAGGCGATAAAGGCCAAAAGGCAATCCCCTATACGCTTCACGTTACGCTCGAAGGCGTTCATACCATCTGAGATAAAATCAGTAGATTTTCCAAAACTCTCTTCTAAAATCATGGCTAGTTAATTAGTCGATGAAGGCAGGCACGAGGTTAAAACTTAATCTCATTTGCATAGCCCATCCTTAAATTATTTCTTTCCTCCGTTCATTTCCTCCTCTTTCTTATAATCGATATACCGTTCCAAGGCCTCACGTGCCAGACGACGGAAAAGTTCCTCGTCCGACAGATGGTCCCAAAGGAGATCTACCAATCGATAGTAAACGCTAAAATGCATGTCCTTGCCTTTTTAAAAGAATTGTAAGTGTCACTGCCCAGACCTCCGCTTATGCGGATAATGGACTTTGTCAGTCTGGTGACTTGTAAAACCGTGGCGATGTAATCGCCCAAACGGGGAAATGATTGTTTGTGATACATGTCTGGTTTGTTATTATTTTTATACAGTCCTTATGGAGACCCCAAGTAATGCAAATAATGCAAGTAATGCAGCACCTTTTTCCCACACACGTGCGTACATTATATAAAACAAGAATTTTACACTAAACGATCACAAACAAGGCATGGAACGATCCGGATGAGAAACGCTGGATAGCCGTATGAAAGTTTGATTCGACATATATAATGTACACGTGCGTGTGTGGGAAAAAGGTGCTGCATTACTTGCATTACTTGCACCTGTTTTCCCCGGCATCGGTTCCATCCCGCACGTATATCGGCATCGACTCACGCCTACGTTCGTATAGGCCTACACCGATATACGTGTGGGGCGACGTCGATATACGTGTAAAACGATGCCCTTATACGTATGCCACACTCATACGGTCTCGCTTAGCAATGGCAATCCCTCCACCTCTCTCTTATGCCAGCCTTGGTAATCAGACAGGGAAAAACCGGGGACGGTCAACTGTTTGTAATCCTTATCGTCTCTTCGCAAGATGTGCTTGCGGGCATACGAGCGGAGCGAACGATCCGTCACGGATACCATCACCACAGGAAACGGGTAGCCGAGCAAGCGCATCGGCGTAACCTCGCTATCCGGGAACGCACGGCGCAACTGATAGGCTGAGTACTCGAACGCCACCCAGTAAGGACCCGTGCAATACAGGTGGATCGAGGCAGTGTTCGTTCGCTCGCGGCCCATGATATCACCCAAATGCTCGTTCAGCAACGCCACCAAACGAACGCCAGAAGGAAGGGAAGACATTTCTTTTTGATTTATGATTTTTGATTTAAACTGTCAACTGTCACTTGTCAACTGTCAACTGATTTCGTGTTTCAGCCAGCGATCGCAATCGTCCAGCCGGCGGATCAAGGATAACTTGCTTTTCTTGGGCGAGGACTCACCCCGCCAAGGATCCACCACCTCATGCGCCATCTGCCGGTAAAGGGCGCTGTCCGTGCAACCGTAGAGCGTCACCAGCAACAAAGCACGGGATTGCGGAGCTTTCACCACCGGGAGCATACCACGCATCGTGTCATGCAAACGTGTGAACTCCTCCTCATCGCCCAACAACTTGTAGGCAGAAAGAAGCAATGAGTAGATCTTGCAACGCATCACGTCCGTCTCCGCACGGAGCGAACCGTACGATCTCAACACCTCACGGGCCAAACGAGTATCCTCCTCTGATACGCTGCCGAAGGCATGGTAACGTCCCAAGGCATCGTGCAAATCCTCCCGCAGGCGATCGTTGTCCAGATGGGTATAGGCGTGCTTGCCCTTGGTGTTCAGCTCGATCAGCTCATACTCGCCCGGCTTCACCTCCAACAAGGGGACCCACATGCAATCGAGGATACGAGCCATGACATCTTTATGCCCGCCACCCGGCTGGATCACCACCTCTGCCTCCATACCGGTAAAATAACCGGACGTGATACGCACGCGATCACCTTTCAGCAGGCGATTGCTGTCCGGCACGTACACAGGAAGCTCGTTGGAATAAGATTCCGCCACCCAACGTAAATTCCCCATCTCGTCATCCGACAGATAAGGGAAATGAGTCATGCCTCCGGAAGAGACCCGGGGTAGGAAATTGTATAGGGGAAGCGTGCGCTTCATCTGGAAGATCTCCTCCACCGAGGACCGGATAAACACGTAGTTGAACAGCAGGGGCCGCTTCGTGTTGACCATCTTGCCATCCACTTTCCTCACCTCCACATAGGAGGGGGCGAAATACTCGAACAACGTCTCCCCACGACGCTTGCGCCGGGAAAGCTCGGCATCCAAGCTTTTAGCGGGGCTGATCCTGTCGCGTCGTGCCACACCCGTAGTAGGAAGCGTGAGCACGTACCAGCGTACAGTCTTCAGGTCATGACGCTTGCCAACCCGCGCCGTACCCCGCTCCGAGCAACCGTCTCTCAAAACATTCATCATTATGATTATCTTTTCCTAAGATTATATCAAGATCTCCACTCAAGCCTCACGACAATTCAAAGCCCTACCAAGAGCGCCCTATTTACTCCTGATAAACAACACTTTATGTTTTTAAAAATGGCTTTTCTGAAAATCACCATCGCTTGAAATATTAAGCTACTCGGGAAGTAGCGTAAAAGGTAGGAGAATGGTTATTACCCAGTTGTAGAGACGGGGCGTGCCCCGTCTCCCACAGACTGGTAGTATCTTTAAATTACCCTCTTGAGGGGATGAGACGGGGCACGCCCCGTCTCTACAAGAATGTATGTTCGATTTTTGGAAGGGACGTGATGATGTAGGAAATACGAGATCATTTCGTCTCTATTGCCATGTCTATGCACTAGGAATAAGAACGAAGATTTAAGGAGAATCAAGGTCGGAGCACAAACTAATGAACAAACTAAGCCTAATGATTGCTTGTTATTTGTTATTTTTTATTACTTTTGCGCCGTGAAAGAATACGCTACTTCCCGAGTAGCAAGCCTCTTACCCCACTTTGGGTATCGGTTTACACACGCTCTCAAAACAATTCCGGTTCACTGTCGACAAACGTTCCAACGAGAAGCTCTTCAAATAGATCTGTGTTGTCTTAATAGACTTATGCCCCAACAACTCACTGATAACCTCGATCGATACATCTTGTTCCTTCAAGAACGAGGCGAATGAATGACGGATCGTATATGAGGTGACCGGAAGCGTAACGCCTGTCGATCTCGCCAACAACTTCATCTCACGGTTAAAGCGGGACAAGGTCCTGTTATATTCTTTGTAGGCCGCCTCACCGGTTCTCCTTCCACTCAAAAAAGGAAATAAATAAAAGGATTCCTTTGCCGTACAAGCGGACAACTCATCCAACAGCCGCAACGCCCCGGAGGGAATCTCCAGCTGTATGAGAGACCCGCTCTTTTGTCGGTGATACTGCAATATCCCATCCCGGATATTCTCCCATTTCAAATGCGTGAGATCCACAAACGCTATCCCGCTGAACGCGAACATCAACCGAACGGTCAACTGTACACGCCGCAAGGACGGATCCTCCAACGGGGCGTTAAACATACGCTCCAGCATCTCTCGCGGCAACGCCTTCTTCCGCTTGCTTTCAACGCCCGTGAAGACATCTTTGAACAGGTTGGGTACAAAGGGAGCCTCGTTCGCCTCCACGGCCAAGTTATAAATGTGACGAATCCGACGCATATAGGTAGACACCGTATTCAACGAACGGCCCTTGTCCAACAACCATGACTGATAGCACAAAAGCCTGTTCCTATTAATATAGGCATAAGGAATCGCCTCCATACCGCAAAAGCACTTGAACGAGTTCAAGGCATCTTGATAACTCTTCGCCGTGGAATACCGTTTTTTCTCACGCAGACAAGCCATGTAGATGGACAGGCCCATAACAAAATCTTCTTCTTTTTTCATATCTTCTCCTTAATAAAAAGGCCAAAAATACTACCTTTGTACACTGTGTAAATAAAATCTATACAGATGAAGCAACACCTACGACCGATTATGTTTGTCGGAACCTGCTCTGATGCGGGTAAAAGCGTTATCAATGCGGCGTTTTGCCGTATTTTCAAGCAAGATGGTTATCAACCGGCACCGTTCAAGGCACAAAATATGTCCCTCAATTCCTACTCTACCCCGGAAGGCGGCGAGATGGGCCGGGCGCAAGTCGTACAAGCGGAGGCCTGCGGTATTTCCCCGCATACGGATATGAACCCGATATTACTAAAGCCGACAAATGATAAAAGCTCGCAAGTCGTATTAAACGGAAAGCCAGTCGGCAATATGTCCGCCAAGGATTATTTCGGGATACAAAACCAGAAGGAGGAGCTATTTAAGGAAGCCATCGAAGCCTTCAAGCGTCTGGAAGCTCGCTATAACCCGATCGTATTGGAAGGAGCCGGAAGCATCTCCGAACTAAACCTGCGAGACCGGGATATCACCAATATGCGGATGGCGATCGCTGCCGGAGCCTCTACCTATTTAGTTGCAGATATAGACCGTGGGGGCGTATTCGGCTCTGTATATGGAACGATCGCTTTATTACGACCGGAGGAACGAGTGTTAATGAAAGGGGTTATCATCAATAAGTTCCGTGGAGACGCCTCTTTATTCGAAGAAGGACGGAACCTATTAAAGGAATTGACTGGGATTCCCGTGGTCGGCGTAATTCCATGGTTTCGGGATATCAAGATAGAGGAAGAGGATTCCGTAGCGTTGGATATGAAAAATAACACTTATAAAGACGGGAAAATCAATGTAGCTATCATCCTGCTGAAACGAATGTCTAATTTCACGGATTTTGATGTATTGGAGATGGACCCCCGTTTCAATCCGTATTATACCAACAATATCGATGAGATAGAGAAAGCCGACATCATCCTGCTCCCCGGCTCAAAGAATACGTTATCGGACTTACAAAGCCTGCGGGCCAATGGGATAGCGATGGCGATTATCCGGGCGCATAAAGCGGGTAAAAAGGTGATCGGTATTTGCGGTGGCTATCAAATGATGGGAGTCCGCTTGGAAGATCCGGAAAGTATCGAGGGAAATATCCCGGCGATTCCCGGTCTCGGTCTTCTGCCTCAATGCACGGTCATCGAGCAGGAGAAGATCACGAGACAAAGCGACTTTGCTTTCCTCCCCTCCTCGGAGAATAAGGATTGTAAAGGATACGAAATACATATGGGACGAACCACCCTATTGGGTGACGCCCCCGAACAGCCCGTAGCCCGACTGGAAGACGGACGAACGGACGGATATTACCTCAACAACCGATGCTGGGGAAGTTATATGCATGGTATCCTTGATAATCCGGCCGTATTGGACAACTTAGCTGAAGGCTTTGACACGGAAACGACTACAGGCCCTTTCGATTATGCCGCTTTTAAGGAAGAGCAGTATGATAAACTCGCCGCCCTCGTAAGGGAGCACGTGGATATGGAATATATTTATAACAGTATTAAAAACTAATATCATGAACAGACGTACTTTTATGCAAAAAACCGGACTTATCATGTCCGGACTTACTTTATCGCCGCTTATCGGTAAATCGTATTCCTCCATATACGGACAAACCGCCCCTAGCAACAAAGTAAAGGTAGCCCTCATAGGATGCCGTAGCATGGGATACGGGGATTTGAATACTTTTCTTGATTATCCGGAGACGGAATGCGTGGCTCTTTGCGATGTCGATGACGAATGGTTAAACAAACGGGCTGCCGACGTTGAGAAGAAAACAGGGAAAAAAGTACCTCACTTATATAAGGACTGGCGACGAGTAATCGATAATAAAGACGTAGATGTAGTCATTATCGGTACGCCGGACCATTGGCATTGCCTTCCGACGGTCTGGGCTTGCCAAGCGGGAAAAGACGTATATGTAGAGAAGCCGCTCTCCAATACGATCGAGGAATGTAACCTGATGGAAAAAGCCGCCCGTAAATATAACCGGATCGTACAGGTAGGCCAATGGCAACGTAGCGACCCGCATTGGGACGAGGCGGCTAATTTCTTGAAAGCCGGAAATATCGGACGGATCCGTACGGTCAAGGTCTGGGCTTACCAAGACGGCAAGCCGACACTTCCGGTTAAACCGGATTGTGACGCTCCCGCCGGTGTGGATTACGATATGTGGCTAGGCCCGGCTCCTAAACGTCCGTTCAATCCTTATCGCTTTCATTATAATTTCCGTTTCTTCTGGGACTATGCCGGAGGCTTGATGTCGGACTGGGGCGTACATTTACTGGATTATGCCCTTGAGGGAATGAACGCGGGTCTTCCCACCCGTGTATTCTCAGGCGGCGGCAAGTTCGCCTATCCGGACGACGCTATGGAGACACCCGATACTTTAATGGCGACTTATGCCTACGATGATTTTAATATCATCTGGGATCACGCTTGCGGAATCAATCACGGACTCTATAACCGTAAGGAAGGATTAGCGTTCTATGGGGAGAATGGTACGATGGTACTCGACAGGGCCGGTTGGGAAGTCATACCGGTCGTATCCAATAACGTAGCTCGCATGGAAGCCGTTCCTTTCAAGAAAGGAGAAGGCAAAGGACTTTATAATCATGTGGGAAACATGTTGAGCTGCATTAAAAGCCGTGAGCTTCCGAACGCCGATGTCGCTATCGGTGCCCGTGTAGCGAAGATGGCTCATCTGGCGAATATCTCCTGCCGGGTTCAACGGGAAGTTCATTGGGATGATAAAAACAATTTGTTTGTCGGCGATAACGAAGCTACCGCCTTGTCGAAAGCCTATTACCGGGCACCTTGGGAATTACCTAAATTGTAACAATCGCAGCATAACGTTAAAATTTTGACAAACAATAAACAATGCCCTAGTAAGCTTGTTAGAACTATAAAAAACGAACAATACGTTTAATTCTAAATTAATACAGCTATGGCAAAAGAAAGCGTCAAAATTTTAAGAGGGAAATTGGATGTCGACAATTTATTATCTCAACTAAACGCCGCGTTAGCGGAAGAATGGCTAGCATACTATCAATATTGGGTAGGAGCCTTGGTCGTTGAAGGAGCCATGCGTTCCGACGTACAAGGTGAATTCGAGGAACATGCCGAGGAAGAAAGGCATCACGCCCAATTATTGGCAGACCGGATCATCGAATTGGAAGGAGTTCCGGTACTTGATCCGAAACAATGGTTTGAATTAGCCCGATGCAAATATGATTCACCGACAGACTTTGACGTAGTAAGCCTTCTGAACCAGAATGTCGCCTCCGAGCGTTGCGCCATCTTGCGTTATCAAGAAATCGCTAAATTCACGGACGGCATCGACTTCACGACTTGTGATATCGCTAAGCATATCTTAGCTGAGGAAGAAGAACACGAGCAAGATCTGCAAGACTATTTGACAGATATCGCACGTATGAAAAAATCTTTCCAGAAATAATTTAGGAAAGGGAAAACTCTTTACAACAAAAATCCCTTGAGAGAATGTCTTAGAGACATTCTCTCAAGGGATTTTAATTTCAAGCACATTAATGCTTTGTCCCATGCAACAAAGCGTCATATAATAAGGCATCCGCCACTTCCAAAGCGATTTCCTCATCTTTCAGATTCCTCAAGATCGTCAAGCCGAACTCAAACATAAAACCCGGCCCCTTGCTTGTGATGATATTTCCATCCTGCTCTACTCCATTATCCGTAGGGGTAGCGCCTACCATTGTTGGTTCGAAGAAAGGAAAACAGGTAGCCCTTTTCCCTTTTAGCAATCCAAGACCACCTAAAACCATCGGTCCGGCACAGATAGCACCGATTAATACGCCTTCCTCCGTTTTCTCCTTGACTAATTCTTTCAAATGGGCATGCGCATTTAAATGGTTGCTTCCGGGTATTCCACCCGGCAAAATCAAGGCATCGACACAACTGAAATCCGCCTCCTCGAACAGGTAATCAGCCATTACCGGAATATCATGAGCTCCTATCACCAATCGGTCACCCGTAATAGATACCATCATAACCCGTACACCACCACGCCTCAAGACATCAATCGTACCCAAGGCCTCTATTTCCTCAAAGCCTGTCGCTAAAAAGACAACCGCATTTTTCATTTCTTTTTTATTTAATATAGTTGACATTCACTTAAAACAGAAGGATCATCCTTCTCCACAACAGCCTTATCCGTAACAACCAATGGTAAGGTGAACCAGAAAGTGGAACCTTTGCCAAGCTCAGATCGCACACCGATCTCACCACCCAACTGCTCTACAATCATCTTGCAGATAGGTAGTCCCAAACCAGCCCCTTGATAAAAATCATCCAATTTCACGAAACGCTCGAAAACAGACTCCAGCTTTTCCTCTGATATCCCGATTCCGGTATCCATGACAGAGACACGTACGAACATATCTTCCACCTCATAAAAAAGCGAGATAAAACCTTTGGAAGTAAACTTAATGGCATTAGACAAGAGATTTAACAAAACCTGTTCTACCCGGTGCGGATCGATCCACAGACGAACAGAAGGCATGGCGACCGAGTTATATAATAATGCCACATCGGAAGTCATCTTCAAGGATTGTACCACATAGGCCTCTTGGCAAATATCCCTCAACTCAACTTCCGACACGTTATAGTTTAACCGACCGGACTCGATCTTCGACAAATCCAGGATATCGTTAATCAGTTTCAACAATAAATCGCAATTCTTATTTATAATCGAAAAGTATTCCCTTTGCTCACTGGCATTAGTCGTTTCCGTCACGAGATGGGCAAAACCAACGATAGCATTCAGGGGGGTCCGTATCTCATGGCTCATATTAGCGATAAAAGCGTTTTTCATCTTATCCGCCTCTTGTACTTTCATCAGCGCCAACTGGTCTTGACGTTGCTCCGTGATATCATTCAGCATGACCAATAACAGAGGCGAGGCTCCCGGGTCCGGATTCGTGATCAGTAAACGTACGATATTTACGATTCTCACCTCTCCATTCGGTTTCTCATACTCGACCATTTCCTTTACCATACGTCCCGTCTTGATCGTATGGTAATCTTCCGTTCGGATCTCATGCGCCCGCCGGGAATCAGGGAAAAGCTCGAAATCCGTCTTCCCTAAGATATCTTCCGCCTTGACCCCCGTAAATTCCTCCGCCGCCTTATTAAAATAGATATACCGGAAACCGTTGAAAATATCTTTCACCGTGATCTCCACAAATACGTTCGACAAGATCGTATCCATCAAGATATTTAAGAAGTTGATCGTATGCTGGCTTTGGCGCATCTCAAGTTCGTTATCGCTCGCGGATGGTGTCAAAGTGGCTTTTTCCAGATCGGCTTCCAGTCTCTCAATCCTTTGAATCAACTCTTCTTTGGAAAGGTGGTCATATTTTCCCATGGCCCATACATAAAGTTAAATTGCGTAATGGACAAAAATAACTATTATTTTTTTATTTACAACGGCTTACCGCCTAATAATTCTTATTTTCAAAAGGTCATTACTAATATTTTGACACAAAAGCATGGCATTATCCAAAATAAAAGATACATTTGCAATCTAATTTCATGAATTAAACACACTCTAATTGAAAAAACGATGATGTATTGGCAGAAAGAAATAGAAACCATGGATCGTAAAGATCTGGTAAAATTCCAACTGGAACGACTGAAACAAACCATAGAACTAGCGGGCAACTCCCCTTTTTACCATAAGATATTCAAAGAGAAAGGAATTACCCCGGACAGTTTTCAGTCCTTGGAAGATTTACAAAAACTTCCGTTTACAACGAAAGATGATCTTAGAAATAACTATCCGTTCGGATTGGCAGCCATCCCGTTACAGAAATGCGTACGTATCCACTCTTCCAGTGGAACAACAGGTAATCCCACCGTTGTCTTACATTCCGCCAAGGATTTGGACCAATGGGCTAACCAAGTAGCCCGCTGCATGTATATGGTAGGGCTAAGGGATACGGACGTATTTCAGAATACATCCGGCTACGGCATGTTTACCGGTGGCCTCGGTTTCCAGTATGGAGCAGAAAAACTAGGTGCGTTGACAGTGCCTGCGGCGGCCGGTAATACCAAACGACAGATTAAGTTCATCACCGATTTCGGCACCACCTGTTTACATATCATACCGAGCTATGCCACTCGTTTGGCCGAGGTTATGTATGAGGAGGGAATAGACCCGAGAAAGGATACCAAACTACACACCGTATGTATTGGTGCCGAGCCTCACTCGGAAGAACAACGTAAACGCATCGAACAGCTTCTGGGTGTCAAGGCTTACAACTGTTTCGGTATGTCGGAGATGAACGGGCCGGGTGTAGCCTTCGAATGTACGGAGCAGAACGGCTTGCATATCTGGGAAGACAACGTGATCGTAGAGATCGTAGACCCGGTTACCTTGCAACCGGTGCCCGAGGGAGAGGTCGGAGAATTGGTATTAACCACCATCAACCGGGAGGCGATGCCTTTACTCCGTTATCGTACCCGTGACCTTACTTGTATCTTACCGGGCGATTGCCCTTGCGGACGTACCCATAAACGCCTAGCCCGTTTCAAAGGACGTAGCGACGATATGATAATTTTGAAGGGTGTGAACCTGTTCCCCATCCAAATCGAAAAGATATTGATGCAATTCAAGGAATTGGGCAGCAATTACTTGATCACCCTCGAAACGATCGGCAACAGCGACGAGATGTTGATCGAGGTAGAGTTGAGCGACCTATTCACCGATGATTATTCAGCCTTACAGCGTTTGACGAAAGGTATCACCCGTCAGTTGAAGGACGAATTATTACTTACACCACGTATCAAGCTGGTAGCCAAGGGATCTTTGCCAACCACAGATGGCAAGGCGGTACGAGTGAAAGATCATCGCAAGCTTTGTTAAATAAACAATTAAAATAACACCTTATGACAGTCAATCAAATTTCTATTTTCCTTGAAAACAAGTACGGGAAATTAAGCGAGATATTAGCGTTATTGGCGGAAGAGCGCATCCGCATCATCGCGGCCACCGTAGCCGACACCTCCGAGTATGGAATCCTTCGTATCATCGTAAGCGATCCCCAGAAGGCATACAAGATATTAAAAGAAAACAACGTCAGCGCAAACCTGACCGACGTATTAGCGATCGTAACCAGCTCATGCGCCGGAAGTTTTGCCAATACATTATCTTATTTCACGAAAGCGGGCATCAGCATAGAATATATGTATTGTTTCTCCATCCGGGAAAAAGCGATCTTGATCTTGCGTACGAACAACCGGGAAAGCGCCCGTGAGGTAATCCGCCGTCAGAATCTCGAGTATATCTGTGAAAGTGATCTAATAAAACTTTAATAGGCACGGATATATGTTCGGAATCAGCGACCCCGGTATTTGGCTGGCTTACCTTCTAGCGTTCGCCTGCCTCCTATTTTCTATTTGGTTCGGGATAACCACTTGGAATAAAGAAGACGACGAAAAAACAAACCCTACTAAAGGATCACGAAAATGAGTACGCTAACATTAGGCATTATTGTCATCATTTACATGTTTGTAATCGCTTGGTTAGGGTATCTCGGATACAGGCAGACGAAAAACGCCAGTGATTATTTATTAGGCGGACGAAAAGTAAACCCCATTATCATGGCTCTGTCTTACGGGGCGACCTTTATCTCGGCATCGGCGATCGTTGGTTTCGGTGGCGTAGCCGCTACGTTCGGCATGGGTATTCAATGGCTTTGCTTATTGAACATGTTCATGGGCGTAGTGGTAGCCTTTATCTTTTTCGGACGAAGGACCCGGAAGTTAGGCGAGGCACATAACGCACGGACTTTCCCGCAATTATTGGGATTACACTATAAGTCCCGGTCTATACAGATCTTCATCGCCTCGATCATTTTCATCGGCATGCCCCTCTACGCCGCCGTGGTGATGAAGGGAGGAGCCGTCTTCATTGAGCAGATGTTTCATATCGACCTTCATCTGGCCTTGTTGATCTTCACCTTGATCGTAGCGGCCTACGTGATTACGGGCGGAATCAAGGGAGTACTTTATACGGATGCGTTGCAAGCGGTTATCATGTTCGCTTGTATGCTATTCCTGCTATTTTGGTTTTACCATATCATGGACATGGGCTTTATCGAGGCAAACCAGAAGTTGACGGATATCGCCCCCATGGTGCCCGAACGCTTCAAGGCCTTGGGACATCAAGGATGGACAGCTATGCCCATCTCGGGCTCTCCACAATGGTATACATTGGTTACCTCATTGATCCTTGGCGTAGGAATCGGTTGCTTAGCGCAGCCACAACTAGTCGTACGCTTCATGATGGTGGAAAGTACCAAGCAACTCAACAGGGGCGTATTGATCGGCTGCGTATTCTTGATTGTCACGGTAGGGGCGATTTATCACGTGGGAGCCTTGTCTAATTTGTTTTTCCTCAAGACGGAAGGTGTAGTCGCCTCCGAGGCGGTAAAAGATATGGACAAGATCATCCCCCTATTTATCAATAAAGCGATGCCGGAGTGGTTCGGGGCGGTTTTCATGCTTTGTATTCTCTCTGCCAGTATGTCTACCCTTAGCGCGCAATTTCATACCATGGGAGCGGCTTTCGGGGCAGACGCATTCCCCAAACTAGGACGTAGCAAAAATCCGAACTCTACATTAGGTGTACGTATCGGCGTGCTATGCTCTATCTTGGTCAGCTACGTTATCTGCTATACGCTAAGCGCAAGTATTATCGCACGAGGCACCGCCTTGTTCATGGGTATTTGCGCGGCTACATTCCTACCTACCTATTTCTGCTCGTTATATTGGAAAGGGGCTACCCGGCAAGGGGCCTTGGCCAGCTTATGGGTAGGAGGCTTGGCCAGTTTATTCGCCATGTTGTTCCTTCATAAGGCGGAAGCGGCTCCGGTAGGACTTTGCAAGGCTTTATTCGGACAAGACGTCTTGATCGATGTATATCCGTGGCATGCGATAGATCCGATCTTATTTGCTTTGCCATTATCGGCGATAACGATTGTTTTGGTTAGCCTAGCGACTCAAAAGAAGGCTTTTTAGCTTTTCTTATGAACCTCAAAACACTAATTAGCATTTATTCTATTGACAGATATATAGAAAACAGTACATTTGCACTGTGGTTTTTTCATAATAGTATTAGATTTAAGGTTAACAAAGTTGGTTAGGGGTTGCCGGGAGGCAATCCTTAATTGTTTTATAGAGGTCTAGATATGATTAAATACATTTTTCTACTATTCATACTTTGTTGCTCCGGTTGCCGGCACGCACAAACGGAAGATACCGTAATCAAGGTTTCGGTACTTCGTGGTCCATCCGTTATCGCATTTGCCGATTGGCTTGAGAATCCTCCAATTATAGATAACAAGAAAGTACAAGTAAAAGTGGTAGACTCGCCCGATCTGGCGCAAGCCTTACTGATCAAGCAGGAGACCGACATAGCCGTACTCCCCATGATCAATGCGGCGAACTTGTACAATAAAGGGATCAAGATCAAACTAGCGGGGTGCCCGATCTGGGGAACCCTTTACCTCGTTGAGAAAACTCCCTTGAAAGAACCGGCATTGTATGTATTCGGCAACGGTACGACTCCCGATATCCTTACCCGGTACTATCTCGGCCGCCAGCGATCAGACTATCCGTTGAATTACGCCTTCAATACCGCCGGGGAAATCACCCAAGGCATCTTAGCCGGAAAAGTAAATCGTGCCGTGCTCGGGGAACCGTTTCTAAGCATCGCTTTACGGAAAGACAGCAGCTTACGAATAACTGCGGACTTGAATCACTTAACAGACAGCGATACCCTCGGATTCGCCCAAACAGCGGTCGTATACACCCCGACGATGGAGAAATATCGTATCGCTTTTGAGGATGCCTTACGAGCCTCCTGCCAAAAAGCCGTACGATATCCGAAAGAGACCATCCATTCTTTGGAAGAACATGGAATCTTCGCCCAAGGGGCCTTAACTCCTGAGAGTATCGAGCGGTGTAAAATCCATTATTTATCGGCTATCGAGGCGAAAAACGCCGTCATGGATTTCCTGCGTCTCATCGAACAGTATGAACCTAAGGCCGTCGGCGGGAGGCTTCCCGATGCCGGATTTATCCCCGAAAAACAATGAGATTGCGAAAAACAATCACTACAATAGTCGCTACCGCTATCCTCTTGGCGGGATGGCAACTATTCGCCGTTATAGCCAACCAACCGGAGCTGATACCTTCACTTCCCCGACTCGTACGGACACTTTGCGAATGGCTCGTCTCCGGTAGTTTCTATCAGTCGGTCGGAGCGACTATACTCCGGGGAATCTTAGGCATGTCGATCTCATTCGTTTGTGCGATAGGGATGGCCGGGTTATTCGCCCGTTTTGAGTGGGTGTATGAATTATTCAGACCTCTGCTTGCCATCATGCGCTCGATCCCGGTCATATCCTTCATACTTTTGGCGCTTATATTCCTAAATCCGGAAAGTATCCCTTTGATGATCGCCTTCCTCACCATGTTCCCGCTACTAACAGAGAATCTGACACGGGGAATCCTCGATCTACGTCCGGGTTTATCCATTATGGCACGTCAGTTCCATATCAAACGTTCCAATGTCTTATTCCAGATCATCTATCCGCAGCTAAAGCCATTCTTATATAGCGGACTTGCCTCCGCCGCCGGATTCGGCTGGCGTGCGATCATTATGGGAGAAGTCCTGTCGCAATGCGCATTCGGAATCGGAAGCGAGATGAAAAGGGCGCAAAACTTTATCGCTGTCCCTGAGCTACTCGCTTGGACAATCGTGGCGGTATTCATCAGTTTCTTTTTTGACAAAGGAATTAGCAAAGTCGCTGATATCACCCCTAAAATATCTTTCGCGAATGAGGATCAGACCATCCCGACCCCTACATTATCAGTTTTAGACACGAAAGATATAAGTTACCAATACGGCATACAGCACTTTTCCCATTCCTTTCAAAAAGGGATTATTTATGGAATTAGCGCACCTTCAGGCAAAGGAAAAACAACGTTATTAAACCTAATCGGAGGTATCTTATTGCCTACGGAAGGAGAGATACATCCCACAAGACACTTTGGAATCGCCACCATATTCCAACAACCGCAACTCCTGCCCCATCTAACCGCAGAAGAAAATATCATCCTCCCCCTCTCCTCTTTTCTCACGGAGGAGAAAGCCCGGCGAATTGCCCAAAAACACTTACAGGAAATGGAAATGGAGCCCTTCGGGAACCGATATCCTAAAGAGCTTAGTTACGGACAGCAACAACGTATCGCTATAGCTAGGGCATTGGCATACCCTTCTCCTCTCCTTTTGATGGACGAGCCGTGCAAAGGCTTGGATGAAGCCCTAAGCCATCGCATCATAGAACGAATACGAGAAATGCAAATGAAAGAAGAACGGATCATTCTTTTCACGTCACATAATCCGGATGAGATTCGGTTGTTGGCGGATGAGGTGATTTACCTATAAATCCCAACCAAACTTGAATGTCTTATTTCACTTTCATCGGTTGGCAAGGTATCGTAAACCAGAATGTAGAGCCCTTTCCCTCCTCCGACTCAACCCCGATTTTACCTTTCAACTTCTCAATTATCGTCTTGCAGATAGAAAGCCCTAATCCTGTTCCTTGCTTAAAGCTGTTCAATTTCACGAAACGATTGAATATGCTCGCTTGAGACTCCTTACTGATTCCCATACCCGTATCCGTTACGTAGACATAGATACCATCATCGGTCAAACGATAACCAAACCGTATAGAACCCGAGCTGGTGAACTTCACGGCGTTGGAAAGGAAATTGGTCAAAACCTGAGTCAAACGGGTCTTCTCCGACACAATACAATAGTCATTACCGTCCGACTCAAAGATAACCTTTACATCCGGGGCCACTCTCAAGGCGAAAGCTTGCTGCTGGGGAGCGAATATCTCACTCAAACGCAGGGTCGTATAAATAAACTCCATCTTTCCGGACTTGATCTTCGAGATATCCAAGATATCACCGATCAACTGCAACAAAAACTCATTGCTACTCTCTATGATCCTCAGATATTCCTTTTTTTCCTCCTCATCGTCACTCTCCGCCAATAAGGTAGAAAAGCCGACGATGGCATTTAAAGGGGTACGTATCTCATGGCTCATGTTAGCGATAAAAGCGGACTTCATCCGGTCGCTCTCTTCCGCCAAACGCTTGGCCTGCACATCCGCCTCGTGCCGTTTATCGACGGTCATATCCCGAAGGATTCCGATCGAGCGGATAGGTTTGCCGTCCGGATCGGCCTCATAGACCTCACCGATCTTCTCCAGCCATACATACTCATCCGAGAAATAACGACAAGGGAAACTGAATCGCATGGAATCGATCTCGCCCCGCATGAAAGCGGTTGTAATATTCTCATAGACCTTCCGGTAATCCGGATGGATCTTCTCCGTAAAACTAGCGTGGGTGATCTGCACATGCTTGATCTGGCCGTTTTCTTCCAAGGAAAGCTCCGCCGTACCGTTTACCAGATCCCAAAGCCACGGGTAGATCTTACCCGCTTGACATGCGAGCGCCAAGCGCTTATTATAGCTATGCAACTCCTCCTCGACCTGCCTTTGCTTTGTAATATCCCATGAAATCCCTACTAAATAAGGAGGCTTATCCTCACGGGGCGCTAGCAGTTTCATCGTATCCATAGTACGCAAGATACCTTTCGGATCGATCATTTGCTCCACGAAACGCTGCATCTTACCCGTTTTCACCACCTCCTCGTCCATATCCCTGAAAGATTGGGCGACGACCGGATCTAGAAATAGGTCAAAATCTGTTTTCCCGACCACATCATTATGATATCGTCCGTAAAGTTGGTTCATCAAAGGGCTGGAGTACACGTACCTGAAATTATCACCCGTATCCTTCACGAAAAAGTAGATGGGCAACGAGTCCACGATATTAGATAACAATCCTGCTAAATCCCTATAATCCTGTTCCAAAGTTTTGTTCTCCGTAGTATTAACTTCCATGTTGATTTTTTTAATCAAAGGCTTGAATATTCCGGCCGTAAAATTCTTGAAAATTAATGAAAGATACAAATAATAAGCCCAAGAAGTGAGCATCCCGACCGAAAATATAAGCAAAACCGTATATTTGTACTCCAATTCTAAGAAAACTAGATATGACAAACGTATTTCACACGCTTATAGCCCGTTTTCTACAAATTCCGGAAGGACAAGTGGAACGGACAATCGGGCTCTTGAACGAAGGCGCTACCATACCTTTTATAAGTCGTTACCGGAAAGAGGTGACCGGAGGATTAGACGAGGTGCAAATCGGTGCCATCAAAGATCAACTGGATAAACTGACGGAACTGAGCAAACGAAAGGAAACGATCCTCGCCACGATAGAAGAGCAAGAGAAACTTACTCCCGAGCTCCGGAAACGCATCGAGGAGTCTTGGGATAGCACCGAGATCGAGGATTTATATCTCCCTTACAAACCGAAACGGGTCACCAAGGCGGAGATCGCACGCCGGAAAGGACTGGAGCCCTTGGCTAAGATCGTTATGATGCAAAACGAGAATAACCTATCCGCACGCATCAAGAGTTTTATCAAGGGGGAAGTGAAAAACGCCGAAGAAGCCTTGCAAGGGGCACGGGACATTATCGCCGAATGGATCAACGAGAACGAATCGGCACGTAACACCGTACGTAACTCTTTCGCTCATACCGCCATGATCACATCCAAAGTGATCAAGGGGAAAGAAGAGGAAGGCGCCAAATACCGGGATTACTTTGATTTCAGCGAGCCTTTGAACCGGGCCAGTTCCCATCGCTTATTGGCTCTCCGACGGGGAGAGGCGGAAGGTATCCTTCGTGTAAGTATCTCTCCCGACGCAGAATCTTGTCTGGATCGCTTGAACCGGCGTTTCGTAAAAGGTCGTGGAGAGGTTTCCGAGCAAGTGGCTACAGCTGTCGACGATTCTTTCAAACGCCTGCTGAAACCCTCTATCGAGACGGAGTTCTCCAACCAGAGCAAGGCGAAAGCCGATGAGGAGGCGATCCGGGTATTTGCCGAGAACCTCCGGCAATTGCTGCTCGCTCCTCCCTTGGGACAAAAACGGGTATTAGGCGTAGACCCCGGCTACCGTACCGGATGTAAGTTGGTCTGTCTGGATGCGCAGGGGAATTTACTGCATAACGAAGCGATCTTCCCGCATCCGCCCCAGAACGAGAAGGGCAAAGCCGCCGCTAAGGTCGCCCAGTTAGTAGCCACTTACGCCATAGATGCCATTGCCATCGGTAATGGTACGGCCAGCCGTGAGACCGAGCAGTTCATCACGAATATACGATACGACCGCAAGGTACAAGTGTTCGTAGTCAGCGAAAACGGAGCCTCTATCTACTCCGCGTCCAAGATCGCTAGGGAGGAGTTTCCCGAATACGACGTCACGGTACGCGGAGCTGTCAGCATCGGTCGCCGGCTGATGGACCCTTTGGCCGAGTTGGTCAAGATCGACCCGAAGAGTATCGGTGTCGGCCAATACCAGCATGACGTAGAGCAAAACGCCTTGAAAAAGAGTCTGGATCAAACCGTGGAGAGTTGCGTGAATTTAGTAGGTGTAAACGTGAATACGGCGAGCAAGCATTTGCTGACTTACATCTCGGGATTAGGCCCTACGCTAGCGCAAAACATCGTGAATTACCGGGTGGAGCACGGACCCTTCACTTCCCGGAAAGAACTGATGAAAGTCCCCCGTATGGGAGAGAAGGCTTTCGAACAAAGCGCTGGATTTCTACGGATACCCGACGGAAAGAACCCGTTGGACAACTCGGCCGTACACCCCGAGAGCTACCCGATCGTCGAACGGATGGCCAAGGACCTAAAATGCTCGGTAGCCGACCTGATCACCGACAAAGCGCTTAAAAAGAAACTAAAACTAACGGACTACCTTACGGATAAGGTCGGGATGCCTACCTTGCTTGATATCATGGAGGAACTGGATAAACCGGGCCGTGATCCCCGCCAAACGATCCAAGTATTCGCGTTCGATCCTACGGTGAAAACGATCGAGGATTTGAAAGAAGGGCAAGTATTGCCCGGTATCGTGACCAACATCACCAACTTCGGTTGTTTCGTCGATGTAGGAATCAAGGAAAACGGGCTTGTCCATATCTCCGAGCTGGCGGATCGTTTCGTAAGCGATCCTACCCAAGTGGTCTCCATCCATCAGCATGTCAAGGTGAAGGTTCTAAGCGTAGACCTATCCAGAAAACGTGTTCAATTATCCATGAAAGGGATCTAAACGATGAAAGAGAAGATTAATAAGACAAACGTGGCGCGCCTGCTGGACAAGGCTAAGATCGCCTACCAGCTCGTGCCTTATGAAGTAGACGAGAATGATCTGAGCGCTACGCATGTAGCGGAGCAGCTAGGGGAAGATATCGCCCAAGTATTCAAGACCTTGATCTTACATGGCGATAAGAGCGGTTATTTCGTATGCGTGATCCCCGGAGCGGACGAGGTGGACTTGAAAAAGGCGGCCAAGGTATCCGGGAACAAGAAATGTGAGATGATCCCCGTGAAAGAGTTGTTACCGCTTACCGGTTATATCCGGGGAGGATGCTCGCCTATCGGCATGAAAAAGCATTTCCCTACATATATCCATCCTACGGCATCCGGCTTCGATAAGATCTATGTAAGCGCCGGACAACGAGGCTTGCAGATACAGATAGCCCCCGCCGATTTAATCAAGGTGGCACAAGCTATAGAAGCGGATTTGATCGCATGATCTAACATCGCTGAGAGTACTTCGTAAGAAGTACTCCAGTACTCCGCAAAGAGTATCGCAGTACTTCTTAGGGAGTACTGGAGTACTCCTTATGAGGGACTGAGATCAAACAGCACATGATATCTTAGAATTTCTTAAACGTATACGTTCTTCCTTCGCAGCTCATTACCAGATTCGTCACAGATGACTGCTCGATCGTGAAAGTTTGTTTAGGTGAGGTCCAATCCGTATAACGCATGAATTGTTCCAAAGGCGTACCTCCATAATTGACCAACTCCAGATCCAGTCTCGTATCTCCCTCCAACGTCTTATAACCGAAATTCGTACGATATACGTCCTTTGCCGGGTCATATAATTGGTACTCGAACAAAGAGGTCTGGAAGTTATACCAAACCGTATCCACCGTCTGGACCACCCCATTCGCCTCTACGGTTTTCAATTGCCATTTCCCTTCCAGCTTATGTTCCACCTTATTACAAGACACCAACGCCACGACAAAACAAGTTATCGCTATCAAATTTTTCATCATAATCCTCGTACTTATATACCTATATTGATTTGAAACGTCAAAGAAAAGAATTAATTTCCAAAGGACAAAGTTTTTAAGGATATCCTAGCCACAAATACCCAGAACTTTTTCTTCCTTCCCTTTGTTAATTGGATAATTACAATACAAATATTATCCAATATGAAAACATTTATTGATAAAATGGATTATGCGGTCAAGAATTGGTGGTTGTCACTATTGGTCGGACTGCTTTACATCATCGTCGCTATTTATTTAATGTTCGCGCCATTGGCGAGCTACGTAGCGCTTAGTATCTTATTCAGCGTCTCTATGTTCGTAAGCGGCTTGTTCGAGATCGCTTTCGCCTTGGCGAACAAAAAGGGTATCAGCAGTTGGGGATGGTATTTGGCCGGAGGTATTATCGACTTGATCTTAGGTATATTCTTGATGGCAAGCCCGGGACTTAGCATGGAGGTGCTTCCGTTTGTCTTGGCATTCTGGCTTATGTTCAGAGGCTTCTCGGCAACCGGTTACTCGATGGACCTGAAACGATACGGTACACGGAACTGGGGTTGGTACATGGTCTTCGGTATCTTGGCTATCCTTTGCTCCATCGGTGTTATCTGGCAACCCGCCCTAGGGGCCTTCACGTTGGTTTACATGATCGCTTACGCCTTATTAATAATAGGTATATTCCGTGTCATGCTATCCTTCGAACTGAAAAGCTTGCATAAACGGAATAAGGAAGCACAAGCGGAATAAGTCTGATTCAAGGATTAATTGGTCTATTTTTAAATTAAGAAGTGAATCAACAGCACTTTTACTACTTTTGTGTTCGATCATTAATAAAATAACGGATGAACGCAAACTTACCACAATTAGATTTGCCCCGGGATTATGTCGTAGGAAACGACATTACCGAGGCAATCTTAAACTTTTACAAGCAGACTTGCCGGTTAAAAGCAGGTATTTTCGCTTTATGCGTTGAAGGAAATTTAAGGGCATCCATCAACTTGACAGAGTACACTTTGAAACCGAATGATTTCATCACCTTGATGCCGGGAAGCATTATTCAGTTCTGTGAGCAGAAAGAGAGTTTCCGCCTTTCCTTTATAGGATTCTCATCCGAGTTCATGGACTGCGTGAACATGATAAAGTCTACGATGAGCGCCTTACCTACTATCTACGAGAATCCGATCATATCACTGAGTGAGGACCGGGCGGACTTCATTAACGATTATTTCCATTTGCTAGAGCGGGTACAAGCGAAAGAGAAATCCATAAACAGGGAGATGGTGAAACATATCCTGCTTACCATGATCCATGGGATCAGCGATTTGTATCAAGGGAAATCATGGCCTAACAAGATAACGACCCGTAGCGACGAGATCCACAAGAAATTCATCCAACTGGTGATGAAGAATTATACCTCAAAGCGGCAAACGGCTTTTTATGCCAGCCAACTAAGTATTTCTCCCCAGCACCTCTGCATGATCATCAAGCAAAAGACCGGACGTTCCGTATCCGATATCATAGCCGATATGATAATCATGGACGCAAAATCGCAATTGATGGCTACGGACTTGACTATCCAAGAGATATCTTACTCCTTGAACTTCCCGAATGTATCCTTTTTCGGTAAGTACTTTAAACGGTACGTAGGCGTATCTCCACAGAAGTTCAGAAACAGTTAAGATAAAATTTAAATGTAACAGAAAAAAAATATCACTTTTTGCTTGTAGTTTCCAAAAAAGCGTTACTTTTGCTGCGTATTTAAAAACAAACAGACAATGAATCGATTTAGCTTTACATATTACTTTTATTACTTTTACTTTAGCAGAGTAAAGGCAGGAGTTTGTATGTAAAGCGTTGATGATTGAATATAAATATCAATAAAATATAAAGTCCTGCCGGTTTCGGTGGGACTTTTTTTGTTTGTAACAGTTTAGAGTAAAAATAGAGAAACAAGATGAAAAAGAAAGTAGCAATACAGGGAATAGCCGGTTCGTATCACGACATCGCCGCCCGTAATTATCATGAAGGTGAAGAAATAGAAATCATCCCTTGCAATACGTTTCGGGATGTTATCACGACGATCAAGAAAGACCCTTCCGTACTGGGCATGATGGCCATCGAGAATACGATAGCGGGAAGCCTCCTTCAAAACCATGAGCTGATCCGTGAAAGCGGGCTGAGCGTCACCGGCGAGTATAAGCTACGTATCTCCCATTCCTTAGTAGCGCTTCCGGGAACCTCGATACACGAGGTAACAGAGGTCAACTCCCATCCGATAGCGTTGATGCAATGTACCGATTTCCTCGATACTCTGCCCAACGCCAAGGTGGTAGAGAAAGAAGATACCGCCATGAGTGCCCGGTGGATCTCGGAAAACCAACTGAAAGGACATGCGGCGATATGCGGGAAACTGGCTGCCCAGATCTACAAGATGGAAGTCCTTGCCGAGGGGATCGAGACTAACAAACGGAATTTCACCCGCTTCCTCGCTATAGCGGACCGCTGGACGGCGGATGAGATGCTTCGAGGAACCGATAAAAACAAATCCTCTCTCGTATTCGCTCTTCCCCACACCTCCGGCAGCCTTTCCAAAGTCCTCTCCGTTCTCTCTTTTTACGACATGAATCTTTCTAAAATACAGTCCTTGCCTATTATCGGGCGTGAATGGGAATACTTGTTCTACATCGACCTTACTTTCACGGATTTTACCCGTTACAAACAAGCATTGGACGCTATCAGACCGTTAACAAAAGACTTAAAAATATTAGGCGAATATGCAGAAGGAAGACAAAGTGTGTAACATTACACCCGCTAACCGTGTAGGTAGCGTACAGGAATACTACTTCTCCAAGAAACTGAAGGAAGTAGCCGAGATGAACGCCGCAGGCAAGAACGTCATTAACCTTGGCGTAGGCAGCCCCGACCTTCCACCTTCGGAACAGACCATCGAGACGTTGTGTGAACATGCCCGCAAAGCGAACGAGCACGGTTATCAGCCGTACGTGGGTATACCGGAACTGCGTAAGGGATTCGCCGACTGGTACAAGACGTGGTACGACGTAGACTTGGACCCGAAAACAGAGATCCAACCGCTCATCGGCTCCAAAGAAGGTATCTTGCATATCTCGCTGGCATTCTTGAATCCGGGGGATGGCGTACTGGTTCCGAACCCGGGATATCCGACATATAGTTCCGTCAGCAAACTGGTAGAGGCCCGTTTGATCCCTTACGAGCTGAAAGAGGAACTGGGATGGCAACCGGATTTCGAGGAACTGGAGAAAATGGATCTTTCCAACGTAAAGCTGATGTGGACCAATTACCCGAATATGCCCACCGGGGCGAACGCTAGCGTAGAGCTATACGAGAAGCTAGTGGCCTTCGGCCGGAAACACGGTATTATTATATGTAACGATAACCCGTATAGCTTCATCTTGAATGAGCATCCGCTAAGTATCTTAAGCATACCGGGAGCCAAAGAGATCTGTATAGAGATGAACTCCATGAGTAAGGCTCATAATATGCCGGGTTGGCGTATGGCGATGCTGGCTTCCAACGCCCAATTCGTCCAATGGATACTGAAGGTAAAAAGCAATATCGACTCCGGGCAGTTCAAGCCGATGCAATATGCGGCGGTAGAGGCCCTAAGCGCAAAGAAAGACTGGTACGATAACATGAATCGTGTCTACCGTAGCCGCCGGGACCTTGCCGGACAAATCATGCGTACTTTGGGATGCGAGTACGACGAGAACCAAGTAGGTATGTTCCTTTGGGGACGTATCCCCGACTCCGCCGAGAGCGGCGAGGCAATCGCCAACAAGGTGCTATACGAGGCAAACGTATTCCTTACGCCGGGATTTATCTTCGGTAGCCGTGGCGAGCGTTATATCCGTATATCCCTTTGCTGCAAGAACGAGACTTTAGAAGAAGCCTTGAAGAGAATTGAGAATTTATAACTGAAAATTGAAAATTAAAATATAGATCACAAAGATGGAAATGAAGATTGAACCGTTAGCATTACCGGGAGTTGACACACAACGTCCTATCGTAATCGCAGGCCCTTGTAGCGCCGAGACAGAAGAGCAAGTGTTAGAAACAGCCCAAGGATTAGCCTCCAGAGGCGTTAAGATATTCCGCGCGGGTATTTGGAAGCCTCGTACGAAACCGGGTGGATTCGAGGGCATCGGAGCCGAGGGATTGGCTTGGTTGAAGAAAGTGAAAAAAGAGACCGGCATGCTGGTATCTACCGAGGTAGCGACTAAAGATCATGTATTCGAGGCATTGAAAGCCGGTATCGATATCCTTTGGATCGGAGCACGTACGACGGTAAACCCATTCGCTGTCCAAGAGATCGCCGACGCGTTAAAAGGGGTTGATGTACCTGTCTTGATCAAGAACCCGGTTAACCCGGACTTGGAGTTGTGGATCGGAGCGTTCGAGCGTTTGTACGGAGCGGGCATTCATCGTTTGGGTGCTATCCATAGAGGTTTCAGCTCATACGACAAGAAGATCTACCGTAACCTTCCGTTGTGGCATATTCCTATCGAGCTTCGCCGCCGTATGCCGGACCTGCCTATTTTCTGTGATCCTAGTCACATTGGTGGTAAGCGTGAGTTGGTAGCCCCACTTTGCCAGCAAGCGATGGACTTGAGTTTCGACGGCTTAATCGTAGAGTCTCATTGTAACCCGGATTGCGCATGGAGCGACGCTTCCCAGCAAATCACCCCGGATGTATTGGATTACGTATTGAACCTATTGGTGATCCGTGACGTAAACCAGACTACCGAGAACCTGACCGCTCTTCGCCGCCAGATCGATGGTATCGACGAACAATTATTGGAACTTTTGGCTAAACGTATGCGTATCTCCAAGGAGATCGGCGTTTATAAGAAAGAGCACAATATGCCGATCTTACAGTCTCCCCGCTACAGCGAGATCTTAGAGAAACGCTCCAGCATGGGTGAACAAATGGACCTGAGCCCGGACTTTGTAAAGGAGATCTTGAAGGAGATCCATGAGGAATCCGTGCGCCAGCAAATGATTATCATGAACGAACAATAATTTATAAGATGAAAATATTGATTTTAGGCGCAGGAAAGATGGGTTCTTTCTTCACCGACCTGCTTAGTTTTGATCATGAGGTAGCCGTATTGGAGAAAGATCCGAAACGTATGCGTTTTATCTATAACGCCCTTCGCCTACAAAACCCGGAAGAGGTTAAGGATTTTAATCCCGAGTTGGTCATCAACTGCGTGACGTTAAGTTACACGATAGAGGCTTTCAAGGCCGTAATGCCTTACTTGCAACCGTATTGCATTATTTCCGATATCGCTTCCGTGAAGACTTATTTAAAGGAGTTTTATGAGACATGCGGTTTCCCGTATGTCTCCACTCACCCGATGTTCGGACCGACATTCGCTAATCTGGGACAACTGGAGAAAGAGAATACGATTATTATCTCCGAGGGCGATCATCTGGGCAAGATCTTCTTCAAGGATATTTATTCCAGCCTCCGCCTGCATATCTGCGAATACACGTTCGAGGAGCACGATAAAGTGGTAGCCTACTCACTAGGTAT
Source organism: Parabacteroides sp. Y3-G-102 (assembly GCF_023656845.1). Taxonomy (NCBI): domain Bacteria; kingdom Pseudomonadati; phylum Bacteroidota; class Bacteroidia; order Bacteroidales; family Tannerellaceae; genus Parabacteroides; species Parabacteroides sp. Y3-G-102. The sequence continues at coordinate 110,888 of NZ_JAMOKU010000011.1, forward strand.
CCCTTTCGCCTCCACTATGGTATTTGCCGCTACGATGAAGCATCAGGATGCTCCGGGTACGACGTTCAAACGCCATATGAAAATCGCCCGCGGCCTTCTGTCCGAGGACGATTATCTATTGACCGAGATCCTTTTCAACCCCCGTACCCCTCGCCAAATCGAACGGATACAAGAGGAATTGCATATCTTGCAAGAAATCATCAAGGATAAGGATTCCGAGAAGATGAAAGAGTATCTGACGAAGATACGGAAGAATATCGAATAAGAAATTAAGAGGGTTGTGCTGATTAATTTTTCAGCACGGCCTCTTTTAAAAGTTCTCTCCTTACCAACATAAAGGAGATAAATAACGTACACAACTCCGCCACCGGTACATTATACCAAATACTTTGGATGCCGAATAAAGAAGGATAAACGATAATACCAAAGGTTACGAATACCAAGCTACGCAGCATAGAGATAACAACCGACAGCTTAGCGTTGCCGATAGCCGTGAAATAACTGGAGGCCAATATATTCAGCCCACTCATCAAGAAGGTGAAGCAATAAATCGTTATGCCGTAATTAGCGATCGCCAAAGCGTCCAAAGCCTCTCCTCCCTTAAAGAAAAAGGACGTGATCTGTTGCCCGAAAAAGAATAAGATGGCGAATAACGTTATACCTATCATAAAATTAACACGCCCTGCTAATCTCAGCACTTTCTCGATCCGGTCCAATCTTCCCGCCCCGAAATTATAACTGATAATCGGTATAATTCCATCGGATATCCCTAAAAATACCGTGGTGGCGATAAACAGGATATAGTTAATCGCCGTAAAGGCGGCGACTCCATCCTCTCCTAAATATCGCATCATCGTTATATTGAACAAAAAAATCGTGATTCCGGCAGATAGCTCGGATATTCCTTCCGAAGAGCCATTGTATAACGCATTCCAGACCAAAGGCCAACGGAAACGTCCTCTTTGTACCGCTACGACTTGCCCTCGCTGGAACATCCGGGGAATATTGAACAGCGCTCCCAAGGTAAAGGCCAAGCCTGTAGCCAATCCCGCCCCCTTAATCCCTAAACCCATTACCGGGATAAACAAAAGATCCAGACCGATATTAATCAACACCGTACTTCCCATTACGATCATGGCATAAAGCGGATGCCCCATCGCCTTAATCATATAATCTCCTAAGAACATCAATGATAATAAAGGGAAAAACGGGACAAGGGAACGAATATAGTCCACGGCTCCCGTAACCAATACGTCATTCGCACCTAACATACGGGCGATATCTCCGGCGAATATATAAATCAACCCGCTAATCAAAACGGATATTCCTCCAAGAAACAAGAACGAAGTAGTTATAGCGTTATTCGCCTCTTGCCGATCCGAACGTCCGAGGTTTATACCGATCAAGGTCTGACACCCTACTCCTATCACGATAGACAAAGCCGTCATCAAACTATAGCAAGGTAAGATCAGATTCACGCTGGCCAAAGCGTTCGCCCCGACAAACCGCCCTAATATCACACCATCGATCACCGACTGAATCCCGAGGAATAATAGGCCGGCTACTCCCGGTATCGTATATTTCAGAAATAGTCTTGAAATCTTTTGGGTTAGTAAACCACGCTCCAACTCTTGGCGATGGATCGCCTTTTCTCCACTCATTTTCATATTATCCACTTCACGTTTTTAACGACGCAAAGATATGGCTATTGAAAACAAGAAAAATTACCCTATGATAAATAATGACTTTTCCCTATTTTTTTACAGAAGCACGGATACGGCTCAATGACTGTGGGGTTATCTGTAAATAAGAGGCGATATGTTTCAAGGGTAGTTTCAAGATCAAGTCCGGACGGGTTTTCAGCAATGACTCATATTGTTCACGAGCTTCCATCCAACTATCGTTTATAAAATAGTTCTCATATTCCCGAAGATAGTAATCTTGTATTTTCAACCCCCAATTGGCCAACTCAAGGGAGCTCCGGCATAGGTAATCCAATTTCGTTTTCGGTATTCTCAATAATGTCGTATTCTCCACCATTTGAACATTATAGGCGGAGATATCCCGATAAACAAAATTGATCACCTCGCTATCTGAGGCGAACCATAACGAGATATCTTTCCCCTCACGCTCCACGAAAGCCCGGACCAATCCGGTTTTCACGAACCAAACAAACGGATCTCTTTCTCCCTCCCGGATCGATAATTCTCCCTTAGCAAAAGAAACCTCTTTCATTTCTTCCAACAACTGCCCCACGATCTCATCTGATAAAGGAGACACCTGCCTTAATTGTTCTACGAACTGATCCATAATCATTCATTTATCTTATAACCGTAAAGATATAAAAAAAGTGCGATCCCAAAAACAAAGGTAATTTTGAAGGTTTGCGGATTCCAGTGATTTTACGTAATTTTGCACCGCTAAATCTAAGAAGAGGTATGAGCTGTAAATTCGAATATTATTTTTTTACGACTAAAAGCATCTTGTTCGTCCATTGGACTACGAGAGGTTCTACCGTATCCGCACCCTATTCCTTCTAATTTATCTTTACATTTTCATTTAGAACAACTCTATCGTATATCCGGTATATACGATCAAGGATTTTTACACCATCATTAATAACAGAACAATACATATGTACAATAGAATAGCGGGTTACAAACAATATTATAAATCCTTAGTAATGCTAGGGGTACCTATCATCATCGGACAATTGGGGGCTATCATCACCGGATTGGCAGACACCATCATGGTGGGACAGCACAGTACGGAGGAACTAGCGGCGGCATCGTTCGTCAATAATGTAATAAATGCGTTTATCATAATGGGAACTGGATTCTCCTATAATCTTACCCCGCTGATCGGACAGAATTTAGCGATGAATAAAAAGATCGTGATCGGAGGCTGGCTCAAAAACAGTCTGGTTGCCAATATGACTACCACCTTATTATTGATAGCCGTCTTACTGGGGATTTACCTAAACCTAGACTCTTTAGGCCAACCCGAAGAACTCTTGCCATTGATAAGACCTTATTTCGCAGTCTCATTAGTCTCGATCCTATTCGTAATGCTTTATAATTCATTCCGTCAATTCGTGGAAGGCATAGCCAACCCATCCATATCCATGTGGGTCCTATTGACAGGGAATCTGCTGAATATCATCGGCAACTATATCCTCATTTACGGAAAATGCGGAATGCCGGAACTCGGACTGCTCGGGGCAGGTATAAGCACCTTTATCTCGCGTATCATCATGCTATTGCTTTTCATCGCCGTATTCATGCTGCGAACCGACTATAAGCCTTACCGGAAAGGTTTCACCCATATTCGTATCAATAAGCAGAGTTGGAGAAGGCTGAATTCCATAGGCTGGCCGATCAGTCTACAACAAGGCTTGGAAGCGGGAACATTCTGCGTCACCGCCATCATGGTGGGTTGGCTGGGTAGCCTTGAGCTTGCCGCCCATCAAATAGCCATTACCATATCAACGATCAGTTTTACCATCTATTTAGGTCTTGGAGCCGCCGTAGCGATTCGTACCAGTTATTATAAAGGGGCGAACGACTGGTATATGGTGCGTAAGATCACCATTGCCGGGCTTCATCTAGGGCTTATTGTCGTTTGTATTGTCTGCACCACCTTATTCATGACCCAATCCTGGCTTGGATTAATATTTACGGATAATCTTCATGTCAACGCAATCGTGAAGACACTACTCCCCATATTGATGCTCTATCAAATAGGAGACAGCGCACAAATCATTTTAGCGAACTCCTTACGAGGGCTAGCCGACGTGAAAGCGATTATGTGGATCTCGTTTCTCGCTTATTTCATCATAGCCATACCTGCCGGATATCTATTGGGATTCACGTTCCATTGGGGTATCGCCGGGATTTGGATGGCTTACCCATTAGGCTTCTTATGCTCTGTATGCCTGCTGGGATACCGGGCGAAAATGCAGGTAAAATCGCATCTCGCCTAATCCGATCAAGCCTTACGATTGATCCGGGAGAAACTAATAACCGCCCCGATCAAGGCCAACACACTTCCCAGCCATAACGCCGCGGGCATGCTATGGCCGGGAAATAACTTAAACATCAAGGCTACCAGCGAAGCCCCGCAAGTTTGTCCCAGCAAACGGGCCGTACCCAACATACCACTAGCCCCTCCACTCCTACTTTCCGGAGCGGCCCCGATCATGAGGCTATTGTTAGGAGTCTGGAACAACCCGAAGCCACAACCGCAAAGCGCCATGCGCCAGATAATATCCAGATCGGAAGGATGCGCCGGTAATTCCGCCAACGAGAACAACCCTCCCGAGAAGATAATCAACCCGATACCACTCAAGACCCCGGCATTCATTTTCTCCGACAAGATCCCGGCCAAAGGGGCGCACACCATTGTCGCCAAAGGCCAAGGAGTCAATAATAAGCCGGTCGCCACCTCATCGCGTCCCAGTACCCGCTGCAAGAAAAACGGGAAAGAGACCATAGCCAGCATCTGAGCGATGAAAGAAAACACAGACGTAATGATAGAAAGGGTAAAAAGAGGAATACGCAGCAAGTCTATCGGCAATAATGGATAGGCCTGCCGTTCCTCTCTCCGGATATAGAAATACCCACAGAACAATACGATAACAATCGCCGCTATTATCAATGAGATATGTACATCATGCGTGAACGCCTCGATAATCGCTATCACCAAACCGAATGTCAGCGCGTTCATGAGTGCCGCCGTAACATCAAACTTACGTCCGACAGCCTTCACCGGATTTTGCGGCAAGAACTTAAAGCTCAATATCAAAGCGGTAATACCTATCGGGATATTTATAGCGAACAACCAAGGCCAGTTCCCCACGGACAATATACCGGCGGCTATCGTAGGACCAGCGGCGGCCGATACGGATACCACCAAGGCATTAATCCCCATACCTCGCCCCAGAAAACGTTTGGGATAAATAATACGGATCAAGGCCGTATTCACGCTCGCTATGGCAGCGGCGCCAAAACCTTGTAGCGTACGGGCGATAATCAGCGTAAACAAGGAATCGGATAAAGCGCAGGCCAAAGAGGTACAGCTAAATAACAGCAACCCGATCGTATACACCTTCCGATACCCCCAGATCTCTCCCATCGACGATAACGACAGTAAAGAAATCGTGATCGCCAACTGATAAGCGTTCACCACCCATATAGAAGCAGACGGACTCGTATGGAGATCGCCGGCAATCGTAGGTAAAGCCACGTTTGCGATCGCCCCATCCAACACCGACACGGTAACACCAAGCCCAATCGCTAGGATCGCCCAATAACGGCTAGGGATTGGCAAGCCATCCGGGATATTCCCTCCCGTCTGACCATTTATATTCGTTATTTCTTTATCCATACGGTATATGAAACAGAAATAGGGTGTATCTGGTTTAGGAAGTATCGACCAGATCGAGTATCTTTGCCCGTATAAATGGACATGACATGGCAAAACAAGGCACTATACTAGTTGTGGATGATAATAAAGGTATCCTGACCGCCGTACAAATGCTGTTAGGAACTTGCTTCGAGAAGGTTATCACCATCTCTACCCCGAACAAGATAAAAAACACGCTGCACGACGAGAACGTGGATGTCGTATTGCTCGACATGAATTTCAGCGCCGGTATAAACAGCGGCAACGAGGGGCTGTTCTGGCTCTCCGAGATCAAGAAGGCTTATCCCTCGATACAAGTCGTTCTCTTTACCGCCTACGCCGACATCGATCTGGCGGTAAGAGGAATCAAGGAAGGAGCCACCGATTTCGTGGTAAAGCCTTGGGACAACGCCAAATTATTGGAAACCTTGCAAGCCGCTTACCAAATCCGCTCGGCCAATCATAAAGGCGGTGTCGGCAACAAGCAGTTGGTATCCAAGGAAAGCGGTATGTTCTGGGGAGACAGCAATGCCATGCAGCAACTACGGATGCTGATAGAGAAAGTAGCCAAGACAGACGCCAATCTATTAATCACGGGAGAGAACGGAACCGGTAAGGAAATGCTGGCCCGGGAAATACACCTGCTATCCCCCCGCAAGGATGAAGCCATGGTACCGGTGGATATGGGCGCGATCACGGAGACGCTGTTCGAGAGCGAGTTATTCGGCCACGTAAAAGGGGCCTTCACCGACGCCCGGACGGATCGCCCCGGTAAGTTCGAGGTAGCGAACAACGGAAGCTTGTTCCTCGACGAGATCGGGAACCTATCTTATCATTTGCAAGCCAAATTATTGACCGCCTTGCAACGCCGGAGCATCGTACGGGTAGGTAGCAATACCCCGATCCCCATCAATATCCGCTTGATCTGCGCCACGAACCGGGACTTGCAGGAGATGGTACAGAAAGAGCAATTCCGCGAGGACTTGCTGTATCGTATCAATACGATACACGTAGAGATCCCGCCCTTGAGGGAGCGGCCGGAGGATATCGTACCGCTTACCGAGATATTCATCACGAAATATACCAATATTTACGGTAAAAAGCCCATGGCCCTCACCGACGACGCCAAGGAAAAGCTGAAAGCCCAACCTTGGCTGGGTAATATCCGCGAACTGGAACATACCGTGGAGAAAGCGATTATCATCGCCGATGGTGATACTTTAGATGGTAGCAATTTCGATTTCCCTCGTAAGCGGGAGGCGCCCGTCAAGAATGACATCACTACGCTCGAGGAAATGGAGTATACTATGATCAAGGCCGCCATGGATAAATTCGGCGGTAATCTCTCGCTCGTGGCGAACCAGTTGGGTATCTCACGGCAAACGCTTTACAATAAGATCAAGCGGTATGAACTTTAAAGGCATTTATTACAGCCTCACCTTCCGCCTCGCCCTCGCTATCGGGCTGACGGCGGCACTCACCTACCAGGCCTTGGAGAAAGAATGGGGATGGTTCCTGTTCTTAGGCATCGGATGGCTGGCTGCCTTGCGGGGCATCAGCTTTTTGTTCAAGCGGAACGCGCAAAAGGTAGCCTTCATGTTCGACGCGATCGACAATAGCGATTACGCTTTCAAATACGCTACCCGTGGGCGCTCCTCCAACGACAAGCTGGTTAGCGACTCCTTAAACCGCATCACCCAGATACTTTTTCAAGCGAAAGCCGAGGTGATCCAGAAAGAGAAATATTACGAGTTGATCATGAACCAAGTGAATACGGGTATCATCGTAGAAGATGATAAGGGCAATATTTTCCAGACCAACAACGAGGCCTTGCGACTGCTGGGATTGACGGTCTTTACCCATGCCCGCCAGCTCGGACGTATCGACGAGAATCTAGAGCGCCTCATCAGCGACGTTCGTCCCGGCGAGAAACATCAGATCTCCTTTATCAACGAGCGGGGCACGGTACATCTCTCGGTCCGTGTCTCCGAGATGACGCTCCAAGAGAAACACGTCCGCATCATCGCGATCAATGATATCAACAGCGAGCTGGACGATAAGGAGATCGAGTCATGGATACGGCTGACACGGGTCTTGACCCATGAGATCATGAACTCCGTCACCCCTATCACCTCCTTGAGCGACACCTTGCTTTCCCTCCACCAGAATGTCGACGAGGAGATACGGGGCGGCTTGGAGGTAATCAGCTCTACCGGAAAGAGCTTGATCGCGTTCGTCGAGTCTTACCGTAAGTTTACGCATATACCGACGCCTCAGCCCTCTTTATTCTACGTCAATAAGTTCGCCGAACGGCTCACGCGGTTGGCCCGCCACCACAATAACTACCCGAACATAACCATTCGTATCGACGTGGAACCGGAGGACTTGATCGTCTACGCCGACGAGAACCTGATCACGCAAGTAGTCTTGAACCTCTTGAAGAACGCCATGCAAGCGATCGGGCACGAGCAAGAAAACGGCCTTATCTTGTTCAAGGCGTATTGCGACCACAACGAGGCCGTTATCCTAGAAGTGACGAACAACGGCCCCATCATCCCCCCCGAGGAAGCCGAGCATATATTCGTGCCGTTCTTCACCACGAAAGAAGGTGGAAGCGGTATCGGGCTGTCCATCTCACGACAGATCATGCGCCTGTCCGGCGGCAGCATCGCGTTGAGAAGCAACCCGGCCCAGCGGCAGACTACCTTCGTATTGACATTCCCGTAGCTCGTTTACCGTATCCGCATAAACGCGGACACGCGGCCGGGCGGATACGCGGACACACAAGCCCGGATACACGGGCGCGACCGTACGGGTACGACCGCGTATCCGTACAGCTGCCCATCTGTATCCGAGTAGCTACATCTTTGTATCCGGGCAGCTACATCTTTGCAGCCGTACGGATACGGACGGACAGCCGGGCAGCTACAAGAGGACAGCCGTACGGATACCCGCCATCGGCCGTACGAACGTATTTCCGGCCACCGTTGGGTAACAACGAAACTATTCGTATCTTTACGCTGTTTTTTAATTTAAAAGTATCCATACAAACATGAACTTACTAGACAAACTGAAGATCAACCACCGCCCCCGCTCCGGGGCATTGGATTTGCTAAAATATATCGGCCCCGGATTACTCGTCACCGTAGGCTTTATCGATCCCGGAAACTGGGCGACGAATCTCGCGGCAGGCTCCGAGTTCGGCTACGCCCTCCTGTGGGTCGTCACCTTCTCGTCCGTCATGCTGATCATTATCCAGCACAACGTGGCCCACCTCGGTATCGTGACCGGCCTCTGCCTCTCGGAGGCGACCAACAAATACATGCCGCGCGTGCTAAGCCGCCCGATCCTAGGATCGGCCATGCTCGCCAGCATATCCACCTCCCTCGCCGAGATACTCGGTGGAGCCATCGCCCTCCGGATGCTGTTCGGTATGCCGATCAAGGCGGGAGCGGTGATCGTCACCATCGTATGCCTCGCCATGCTATTCAGTAATACATACAGCAAGACCGAACGCTGGATCATCACGTTCGTGTCCATTATCGGGCTCTCGTTCCTATACGAGCTGGCGTTGGTCGACGTAGACTGGGGGCAGGCCGTGGTAGGCTGGGTGAAACCCACCTTCCCCGAGAACTCCATGCTGATCATCATGAGCGTACTGGGAGCCGTCGTGATGCCTCACAACCTATTCCTGCACTCGGAGGTGATACAGAGCCGGGAATGGAACCTAGAGAACGAGTCGGTCATCAAGAAACAACTGAAGTACGAGTTCTACGACACGCTCCTGTCCATGGTGATCGGCTGGGCGATCAACTCGGCGATGATCATCTTGGCCGCCTCTACCTTCTTCAAGCAAAACATCGCCGTAGACGAGCTGGACCAAGCGCAACAGTTATTGGTACCCCTCGTAGGAAATAACGCCGGGGTGATTTTCGCCGCCGCCCTATTACTGGCAGGTATCTCCTCGACCATCACATCCGGTATCGCCGGGGCTTCCATCTTCGCCGGATTCTATGGCGAGGCGTACAATCATACCGACCTCCACTCAAAGCTGGGAGTCCTGCTATCGTTCGTCCCCGCCTTGGCCATCATATTCCTGATCGGCGATCCGTTCAAGGGATTGATCCTGTCGCAGATGTTGTTGAGCGTGCAATTGCCGATCACGGTCTTCACGCAAGTGTACCTCACTTCCAGCAAGAAGGTCATGGGTGTCTACGCGAACAGCCGCTCTACGACCATCATCCTCTTGCTGTTGGGAACGATGGTAACCGTCCTAAATATAGCCCTGCTCATCAGCCTATTTTAAAAAGAAATCGCTACCTTTGCCCCATTCGAAGAAAAACTATCAATTTTTAAGTATGAGCGATATCAATACAAACGAAGAAGAAGGCAAGAAGAACCTGAATTTCATTGAGGCAGCCGTAGAGAAAGATTTAGCGGAAGGCAAGAACGGAGGACGTGTACAAACCCGTTTCCCGCCCGAGCCCAACGGATACCTTCACATCGGCCACGCGAAGGCCATTTGCCTAGATTTCGGCATCGCTGAACGCCATGGCGGTATCTGCAACCTCCGTTTCGACGACACGAACCCGACGAAGGAGGATGAGGAATACGTGGAGGCGATCAAGGAGGATATCCAATGGCTGGGATATCAGTGGGGAAATATTTATTATGCGTCCGACTACTTCCAGCAATTGTGGGATTTCGCGATCCGCCTCATCGAGGAAGGTAAAGCATATATTGACGAGCAGACATCCGAACAAATAGCCCAGCAAAAGGGCACGCCTACACAACCGGGCATCGAGAGCCCGTATCGCGACCGTCCGATCGAGGAAAGCTTAGCTCTCTTCAAGAAGATGAACACGGGTGAGATAGCGGAAGGTGCCATGGTACTTCGCGCGAAGATCGACATGGCAAACCCGAACATGCACTTCCGCGATCCGATCATCTATCGGGTGGTTAACCATCCGCACCATCGTACGGGCACGACGTGGAAAGCGTATCCGATGTACGACTTCGCCCACGGACAGAGCGATTTCTTCGAGGGCGTGACGCATTCCTTGTGTACCTTGGAGTTTGTCGTACACCGTCCTCTGTATGATTTGTTTATCGACTGGCTGAAGGAAGGCGAGGACTTGAACGACAACCGCCCCCGACAGACTGAGTTCAACAAATTGAACCTAAGCTACACGCTGATGAGCAAGCGTAACCTGCTTACATTGGTAAAAGAGAACTTGGTAAACGGCTGGGATGACCCCCGTATGCCGACCATCTGCGGTTTCCGCCGCCGGGGTTACTCTCCGGAGTCTATCCGTAAGTTCATCGACAAGATCGGTTATACGACTTACGACGCCCTGAACGAGTTCGCCTTGCTGGAAAGCGCCGTACGCGAGGATCTGAATGCCCGCGCCATCCGTGTATCCGCCGTGATCAATCCGGTGAAACTGATTATCACCAACTATCCGGAAGGACAGGTGGAGGAGCTGGAAGCGATCAACAACCCGGAAGATCCGGAAGCCGGCAGCCATACGATCGAGTTCAGCCGTGAGTTGTGGATGGAACGTGAGGATTTCATGGAAGACGCTCCCAAGAAATATTTCCGGATGACACCGGGACAGGAAGTTCGTCTGAAGAACGCCTATATCGTAAAATGTACGGGCTGTAAGAAAGACGAGAACGGTGAGATTACCGAGGTATATTGCGAATACGATCCGAATACCCGCAGCGGTATGCCGGACGCTAACCGTAAAGTAAAAGGTACCTTGCACTGGGTAAGCTGCGCCCATTGCCAAAAAGCGGAAGTACGCTTATACGACCGCCTTTGGAAAGTGGAGAACCCTAGAGACGAATTGGCCGCTATCCGGGAGGAGAAGAATTGCTCCCCGCTAGAGGCGATGAAGGAAATCATCAACCCGAACTCCTTGGAGATCCGGAAAAACTGTTACGTAGAGAAGTTCGTGGCTACCTTGCCCAAGCTTTCCTACCTTCAATTCCAGCGTATCGGCTATTTCAACATAGATAGCGAATCCACCCCCGACAACTTGGTATTCAACCGTACCGTAGGACTAAAGGACACGTGGAGCAAGATTAATAAATAAAGAATAGTAAATGAAAAAAGACGATATCTCACGCTTGTTACAACATTATCTTTCAGCGAAGGAAGAGGGTAAGGAGCCTTATTTCGACGCTGATCAAATCGATGAAATGTTGGACAGCTTTGAAGATTCGAACGATTATACTTACTTTGATGAAGTCTTAGCCCTCGGGCTAAAGCTTCATCCCGGTAATTCCGCCTTGCAAATCAAGAAAGGCAGGCAATTCGCGTATAACGAGGATTATGAGAGCGCTCTCGCTCTGCTCGAGAATATAGCGGAGACTGATAACCAAGATCTGGATATGTTAAAAATGGAATGCTATTGCTCGCTCAACCAATATCCCAAGGTTCTGGAGATCACGGAAGAGTTGATCACTAGGGATTGTGACTATTTGGAGGAAGTCTTCGAGTACATCTCTCCCATCCTGAATGATTTAGACATGAACAAAGAGGCCCGCGATTTCGTGGACCGTGGCTTGGCTTTATTTCCGGATAACTTGATTCTTAAGAATGAGCTTTGCTACATCCTCGAGACGGAAGGAGACGTTCCCCGGGCGATCGAGTTATGTAATGAGCTAATCGATAAGAATCCTTTCTCATACGAGTATTGGTTTACGCTGGGAAGGCTACATTCCATGGTTGGCGATTACGAGAAAGCGATCGAGGCTTTCGACTTCGCCTTGACGTGTGATGATTCCGATACGGAACTGAAAATATTGAAAGCGTACTGCCTGTATATGAACGAGAGCTATGAGAAGGCGATCGAGGAATATCAAGAAATCGAGGGTGATGAGGAGGTGATGCGCCGTATCTCTCCACTCATGGCGGAATGTTATATGAAGCTGGAGCAATATGAGAAGGCTTACCAACTGCTTTCCACGATCATAAACGATCCGGATATGGAGGATGGGCCGACCAATTATATCAATTATATCCGTTGTTGTACCGAGACTGAGCGCGACAACGAGGCTTCCATCATGTTATTCAAGGCGGCGCAATTGTATCCGAACAATGTCCGTCTCCTTTCTCTTTTAGCGCTTTGCTTGCTTGATAGCGGGAAAAAGGAGGAGGCTATCGCTATTACGAATAAGATATTCAAGATCATCGATAAGAAAAGTATCAATCCGGAAACTCAAGAAGAATGCAACAGCCTGCTTCATGCCGGACAATATTTGCTTTCTAAGGGAGATATAGATAAGGCGATCTCTTATTACAAGAAAGTCCTTCAAATCAACCCGAAGACTCCAATGATTCATATCCATTTGGCTATGGCTTATCTGGATAACCGTGATATGGAAAATTTCATGGAGCATATCGGCCAAATATCCGGAGATGATCTTCTTTATTTGCTTCGTAAAGTGGGACCAGAAGTATTTGCGGACTTTACCATCGATTCCGATAAAGAGAAGAAACATATCCAACCCGAGGATCTGGTAAAAGAGTTTTTAAAGAATAAAGATAACAGTAATTAGACAATTAATAATGTAATATGCCTAACAAACGAAATCTCAAGGACTACGTTTTTTTAGTATTAAAAGGTATGGGTATGGGAGCGGCGGATGTCGTTCCCGGCGTGTCGGGAGGAACGATCGCCTTTATCGTAGGTATCTACGAGGAACTGATCGACTCTATCAAAAGTATTAACGGGACGACATTGAAACAATTATTCACGGGGAAAATAGCGGCCTTCTGGAAAGGGATCAACGCTAATTTCTTGCTTTCTATCGTGGGTGGTATTGGTATTAGTATATTCTCCCTAGCGAAGATCATTACGTATCTCTTGGTGTATCATCCGATCTTGGTATGGTCTTTTTTCTTTGGTTTGGTGCTGGCCTCCACTTGGTTCGTCTCTAAGGATATCAAGCAATGGAACTGGAAGACGATCTTGAGTTTTGTTGTCGGGGTAGTAATCGCTTTTTATATCACCGTGGCGACTCCCGCCGAGACTCCGAGTAATTTACTCTTTATCTTCCTCTGTGGGGCTATCGCTATTTGCGCCATGATCTTGCCGGGTATCTCGGGTAGCTTTATCTTAGTGTTGCTCGGAAAATACTTCTATATCATGGAGGCGGTCAAGACGTTTAACGTTCCCGTTATGTTGGTGTTTATAGCGGGTGCGGCTATTGGTATCACGACGTTCTCCCGCGTGTTGTCATTCGCCCTTCGTAAATTCCATGATATAACGATCGCCGTATTGGCCGGATTCATGTTGGGTTCGCTTAACAAGGTATGGCCTTGGAAAGAAACGATCGAGACCTATGTGGATAGCCATGGCATGACCAAGCCGTTGGTTGAGGCGAATATCGCTCCGAATCAGTTTGTTTGGGAGGCCGTCGGATTGATGATCTTAGGTTTCGGGATCGTATATTTCCTAGAAAAGCTCTCACAAAAAAGCGCTAAGGCGTAACCCAATATTACAATGGGCATTATAAGGTGATTAGAATGCCCATTGTAACCTTCTTATAATGCCCATTCAAAGGTGGCTACAATGCCCATTCTTATCTACTAATCATTTCTATCATCGCACATCGTACTTTTCCAATAAGCGAAACCCTCCCCATACCAGTAAGGCGATAAAGAAAAACGTGGTCAGCGCATACAGGCCAATAAGCGCAAGACGTTCTTTTAAGGGAACGCTTCTTTCTTGATATCGAGGCGCTTCTTTTATATCAAACGACTTTCGGCTGGTAGAGACATCCTCATAAGGATTATACCAATGTGGGCTTTCCGGGTCCTCGGCGTCTTTTTGCTTGAACCATGCGAGGAACGTAAGTTGGAAGGCCTGTAAATCACGCCAATTTTTCTGGAATCGTAGATGGCCTCCTCCTAATAGAGCTTCCATCGCCCGTTCGTATTGGACGGTTGGGGACAGGAGGGTCAATCGACGGACTCCCTCGAACTGGCGGATCAGGCATTCGTAGTAATCCCGATAGGATTTCTCCCTTACTTCCTTCTTTTTCATAAATAAAGTAGCACGACGCTCATGATAGGGATAAAACGGGTCGTCTCTCTCTTGTGCCATGCTTCCGGGAGGGGCCTCTTTTGTCAACCGGCTTTCCTCTTCCTCTACTTTTTGAGCGATGTCTCGTAATAAAGGGCTCGGATAGAGGACATCGCCCCAGAATGTGGCGCTATTCGGGATAATTATGGTTCCAAACAGCCAAAAGGATACGCACATGAGTAGACTTACACTCGAATGCCTCGTCATGACGGAGGCGAACAATCCAAAACAGGTACATAATGAGATCAGCAAAAAGCTGATTCCGATAAATCCGAGTATCTTATAAATTAAAGAGGGCGTATAGATGGACGGTAGCATATTACCTAAGGCTAATAATCCCACGAATATACCTCCTAGCAATAATAACATGACAACGGATATATGCGAGAGAATCTTACTGATCCAATAGTTCCTCCGGGAAATGGGATAGGATAACAAATAACCTAATACCTTATCCCGTTTCTCTCCACATATCGAATCATAAGAGAATAACAGGGCGATAAAGCTAATGAATATCGAGACGATAAATGTCCAGTCCACCGAGCTTTTCGCATCCAGTAAAGGGTTTAGCATCCCTTGCTCTATCTCCAAGCCTCCCGCGTTCCATACATTATATTGAATGGTGTTTACCATTTCCTCCTCTTTACAGCTATACAAGAAGCCGTCGGTGCGGGGAGAGTAACGGAATATCCGTAGGCTATTCGCATAGTTTGTCAAGTTTTCGCTCAACTCCCGGTCTCTCCGTTCCTCGTCTTCCTCCAATTGCCGGTAAGTAGCCTGCTGTTCCGTATAGAATGAGACAAACAAGCGACTTCCTCCGGCGAATAGCAGCCCGATAAGCACGAACGATACCCGGAAACGCAAACTACGCGACAGGCGGCTCACCTCATGGCGGTATAATAGAAAGCTATCGTAAATCATATCTTCTAAAAATGTAAATAGCACTCGCTAAAAGCGCAATAAACAGGATGAACAAAAGGATTAAAGACCGCGCACCTCTCTGCGCCCGCTGCCAACCGGATAATTCCCGCAGGCTGAACTGAGGGATATCCCGAACGTCTACGGGCGAATAGTTCGCGTCGGCATACTGTTGCTCGGCATCTTTCATGATCCTCTCAAAAGCGGGAGGATCGTTCTTCTGAAGTTTCTCGGCCTGTCGTTCGAAAGCCTCCCATTCCTCTTGCGGCAGAAACTCATCCTCCCGGCAAGGAGTCACGTAGGAAGGCGAATAGAATAGGTCTCGATCCGTCAAGTAACGGATGAACTGTTCGCGATAGTTTCGTGCATCGCTCATATAAGACAGGAGCGCATCGGCATCGGTATTGCCCAGCCGGGCCATCAAACGGATATAAGTAGCCGATGGAGAGAGTAGATTCAAGATATCTTGCCACTTTCGCTGAGCAGACAATGTACACAAGTATTCCTCATCCAGCTTCCAGAGTCGCTCCGCATGATCTATCCGTATATTAGCGTCTACAACCGCCATCCGGCGGGTATGCTCCAGCACCAACCGGGAGCCTCCCCGAATATCTTTCGTACCTTCTCCATCCTCTACATCAAATAAATACCGCAGGGATTGAAGCCCCAAGGAATCCCGTAACTCCCTCCATCGCTTATCATACTCACTTCTCATCGACCAGAAAAGTTCCACTTTCTTGTTCTCCACCTGTTTATAAGAGGGCAAGGCCACCATGCTACGGGAAGCATACGAGGACAAGGCCGGGATCACGAACAGGAATGTCAGCCAACTGAGCATACAGAGTACGATCGAGGTGACCGAACGGGCCGTCAACGACGATACCCATATACCGAACGAGCCAAAGAAAGCCAAATAGACAAACGAAGCCAACAACATCCATCCGATCCCCACCCACTCGCTACCCGAGAATCGTACTCCACCTTCCAGCACCACGAAGCCCAGCCCCATCAAGAAGCAAGCTAGCAGGATCGGCAAAACAGTTAATACCACCCCCAGCCACTTCCCCACCAAGAAGCTATACCGGCTCACCGACGAGGAGAAAATGAAACGCAACGTCCCCTCCTCCCTTTCCCTCGTCACCGTGTCATAAGAAAAGACCAAAGCGAGGAGCGAGATCATAATACTCAATACCGCAGAGAAATCCAACGGGGGAAACACTTTCATGAACGGGCTGTTTTGCGCCCAGTTAAATTGAAACGGCAGGAACGGGATCTCCCACAGAGTGATAAGAACGGTATACCCTATGTTATTCGTGATCCCCCGGCTGAGCAAACTCAAAGGCTCCGGCTCCCGGACGAGCTTAGGATGCACCTTCGACCATACCAAGCAGGAACTTATCTCCTCCTCGGCTTGCCTCGCCTCTGCCTCGCATACCTCTTTTTGTATCTGGTAATCGCCTATACCGACCATCATCGTGAAGGGTACGATAACCAAGCAAAGCAACAGGCCTATGGCGAAACGTGCCGACCGGATGTTCAGCCGAAACTCCTTCCATGCGAATATCCAGATATTTCTCATAAGACCGCCTCCTGCATATAGTCCAGATAGATACGTTCCAGATCATCGCGCAGGAACTCATCCCGGGAGCGGACCATGACCAGACGCCCATCCTTCATGATCCCTACTCGATCCGCCAAGGAACGGGCACGGAACAGGTCGTGGGTACAAATCAGTATCGATTTTCCTTCCAAGCGGAGGTGGTGCAAGAGTTGCATCAACTCGGCGGTGCTCCGGGGATCAAGGCCGGAGGTAGGCTCATCCATCACCATATTGTCGGCGTCTTTCAACAAGAGGGCGGCGATCTCTACTTTTTGCCGCATTCCCTTGGAGAAGGTCTTCAACTTACGCTCGAAGCTTTCTTCCGGCAGGCCGACACGACGCATCGCTTGATAATAGTCTCTCCGATCCAAGCGTTTCCCGGTAAGGCGTGTGAAGAAGTCCAAGTTCTCCCGGGCGGTAAAGTCTCCGTACAACATGACGTTCTCGGAGACATAGGCGATATGACGGCGTGTCTCCGCCGGATTGGAACGGACCTCTACCCCGTTCACCAAGGCCCGCCCGGAAGTGGGACGGATGAAATCGAGGAAGAGGTTCAAGGTCGTACTCTTCCCCGCCCCGTTGGCCCCCAAAAGAAAGAAGATCTCTCCCGGCTCGATCCGGAGGTTCAAGGCATCCAGAGCCAGATGCCCATCCTCATATCGTTTCGTTAAATCAATCGCTTCTAACATGAAACAAAGATAATCATAATCTGTTGATAACCTCATTGGCCGCACCGGAACCTTTGTACTTACTACGGGTGGCGTTGAAACGATACGTAACGGTCAGGCGCACTTGGCGACTATCCGGATTACTCCATTTCGTCATACTGCGGTCCGCCGCATACATCACGAAAGAATAACGTTGCGTAGCGAAAATATCGAAGCCTTGCAAGTTCAATGTCAACGCCTCGTCTTTCAAGAACGACTTACGTAACCCCACATAAACCCCTCCCGTTCGCTTACTTAAACTTTGCATACTATCGCCATCTGTCGAAACACGACCATCCAACGAGAATATCCATCCTTTAGGCAAACGAAACGAGTTGTTTAAACTAAAGCCATAAGTAGGTTTATTAAAGGATCGCATCTCCCCCATCGTAAAAGCCTCAAAGAAAGGTTTGCTCACGCTTAGGTAAAGGGAAGGTTCCCAGAAATTAAACTTAGGGGAAAAAGAGACGGAAGCGTTCAAATATTGCGCCTTCGGATAGTTTTCTTGGGAGAAGACCGTAATGACCGGATCCGGCTCGTACGCCTTCATCATAAACGACGAAACATCTTTTATATATTGGTAATTCAATGAGGCTTGGATAAATTTATAGCCAAATTGATAAGTCAAGTCGTGATTGAAAGAGGGTTTCAATAGCGGATTACCGCCCTCGTAAGTGAAACGATCGTCGTACTGCAAGTCACTCCGCAATTGATAAAACGAAGGGCGACTTGTCTTTGCCGTATAACTTAACGACATCTGGGTCTTTCCTATCGGCATGGAAAGAGCGACATTCGGGAAGACATTATCATACAGACGGCTTTGTTCCGGAAGGAAAATACCTTTATCATAATAATCAAAGTCAACATGCTCATAACGCAAACCGATCTCAGCGCTTAATTTCTGCCAAGTCAAGGCATAACTGATAAAAGCGGCGGCATTCTGCTCCCGTATCTTGCTATCGGTAGCGGGCAGGATGCTTTGTGGATTGTCGAAACGGTCCGTACGATGTACATAACTGTATTCCCCTCCCCATTTCAATTCTCCCACGGCGATCGGGTAAGTCATCACTAATTTAACGGCATACAAACGATTGCGAGTCCGGTTACTGGTTGTTACCAAGCGATCGTCATCCATCTCGCTATTCTCATTAGCAAACATACGGTTCTCCGAAGATCCGGTTAACCAGTCCGCATTAAAACTAATGGTTAGTTTATCATTAAACCTCCCTTCATAATAAGCGTTCACCTTGTGTTGATTTACGTCCGTTTCCATGCGGGTTTGGTAATGCAATACATCATATACCGTTTTATTTGCGTACATCGTGTTATCCGATACGAAATCACCTCCCGAGTTAAAACCCTTATTTCCTTCATACGTAGCGCCGAAGGAATGATGCTCATTCACCTCGTAATTCGCACCCAACTGACCATATACCGAACGGGAAGACTGGTCCACTGTCGTTTCCGCTTTCTGTTCCCACAGCGTGTCCACTTGAATATAGCTACTTGTCCGTTGCCTCGTTTGGGCTTGCCACAAGGAATAGTTAACCATCCCAAACAAATCCAATCCGTTCTTACGATAGTTCAAGTTCAATTGATCCGTGTTACTCGTCTTATGGCTTTGGGAAACATTACTCCGGACATTGACACCCAATCCCTCGCCCGCATGCCGAACCGTACGAATTTTCAATACCGCCTTCACCGTAGCGTCATATTCCGCACCCGGGTTCTGGATCAGTTCCACCTTGGAGATATCCTTCGAGCTTAGGCGTTCCAATTCCGAATTATCACGAACCAAACGGTTATTAATGTAGATCAAAGGCTCTCCCTTGCCGAACACGGTATATTTCCCGTCCGAGCTTTCCAAGCCGGGGATATGCGAGAGCACGTCATTCGCCGTACCGACCGTACTCAGCAAAGTCTCCTGAATGTTCGTCACCAAGCTACTTCCCTTTAGTTGGTAAGTAGGCAGTTTACCGGTCACGACCGCCTCGCCCAAGGCGATGGCATCCGGTTCCAGACGGATCGTTCCCACATCCCCCGCCTTCGGGCACTCCAGACAAATATCCTTATATCCGATATAAGATACCCGCAAGATATAACACTGCTCTTTCAAGCCTTCCAACACGAACTCACCCGACTCCTCGCTAACCGTCCCTTTTACGAACGCGGAATCTTCCGGATTCAATAACACCACATTGGCGAAACCAACAGGCGCCTCTTTATCATCTACTAACTTACCTAGGAAAGACTGTGCATTGACGCTTCCCCCAAAGATCGCTATAAGTATAGCGAGTAAAATAACAGCTTTCTTTCTCATATTCTTATTCTTTTTATCGTATCTAATCAAGTCTGCGATCACTATCCACTAAGCATTGATAACCAACAAACTACAGTTTCTTAAAATTCCTTACTAGGAAAACTTTTGTTTCTTCCTGTGAAAACTTTTGTTTCTCTATAGGAAAACTTTAGTTTCATTGAAGGAAAAACTTAGTTTCTAGTAAGGAATGTCTTTTCCTGATTTATCTAGACACTTTTTTTGTTTATAAACGTAATCAGTAGACAGTAGTTATAAAGTAATACTGATATAGTAGTCACTTCTTTTAACTTCATACTGATAACATAGACACATTACCTCTGGGCCGAACAGAGCCCTTC